>CAIMPQ010000117.1 GCA_903843315.1 uncultured beta proteobacterium | reverse complement strand
CCTTGGGTAATATCAAACGTTACCTTTTGGTTTTCCTTGAGGGTTTTGAACCCAGGCATAGTAATTGCGCTGAAATGCGCGAACAACTCTTCTTCACCATCATCAGGTTTGATAAAGCCAAAACCTTTTGCATCATTGAACCACTTAACAATTCCGGTCGCCATGCGAACTCCATTACATAATCTTAAAACAACCGTGATGAGGGTAAATACTTTTTAATCAGTCTCGCTCCACAACACGCCTAAATAGAACCTCTTTTGAGATCTACCCCTTGATTGTTTGCCCTTTTTCTAGGGGTGTCAAGGAGTTATCTGTACCTGGCCCCTTGTAACCCCCCCTTTTTTTATCGAAAAATGCCCCAATATAGGAGAAATAGGGATTTTTGCGTGTTTTTCGCAACAAGACCCTAGTTAAATAAAGTTTAGATATCTGTGTTTAGAATGTTTCTAATGAGCAAGCCCCCTAAAAATCCCACTACTGGCACACCAGCGAATCCGTACGCTGAGGACACCATTCTTCTCGAAAAGCAGGCCGAGAAAGTTAAAGCGCCCTCGATGTATAAAGTTTTGCTATTGAATGACGATTACACACCAATGGAATTTGTAGTGATGGTGATTCAAGAGTATTTTAATAAGGATCATGAAACAGCTACACGCATTATGTTGCAGGTTCATTTAGTTGGCAAAGGCGTTTGTGGTGTATTTACTCGCGACGTTGCTGCCACCAAAGTGCATCAAGTTGTCGAACTCTCCCGTGAAGCGGGTCACCCACTACAGTGCACTATGGAGGAAGTATGATTGCCCAGGAATTAGAAGTCAGTTTGCACATGGCGTTTGTTGACGCAAGGGCATCGCGACATGAGTTCATTACGGTCGAGCATTTATTGGCTGCATTACTAGACAATGCAACAGCAGTTGAGGTTCTAAAGGCCTGCGCGGTTAATATTGCGGAGCTGCGAGCGCAACTCAAAAATTTCATTAACGACAACACTCCTGTGGTGCCAGGGAATGATGAAGTCGATACTCAACCTACACTTGGGTTCCAGCGAGTTATTCAACGCGCCATCATGCACGTGCAATCAACCTCCAATGGTAAAAAAGAGGTCACTGGCGCCAATGTGTTGGTCGCGATCTTTGGTGAAAAAGATTCACACGCAGTTTATTTCTTGCAACAGCAAGGAGTCACTCGTTTGGATGTGGTGAATTTTATTAGTCATGGTGTTCGTAAAGATCAAACTGAGCATGTAAAACCTGCCGAAGCTTCACAAGAGGCAGAAGAGTCTGCCTCCTCCGGAAAAGAAAGCCCCCTTGATCAATACACTCAAAATTTGAATGCCTTGGCCCGTCAAGGAAAGATAGATCCGCTAATCGGTCGCGATAGCGAAGTAGAGCGGGTTATCCAAGTGTTGTGCCGTCGTCGTAAAAATAATCCACTATTGGTAGGTGAGGCCGGAGTAGGTAAAACCGCTATTGCAGAGGGCCTGGCTTGGCGTATTGTTAAGGGCGATGTACCAGATATTTTGGCCGATGCCACTGTTTATTCATTAGATATGGGTGCCTTACTTGCCGGCACCAAATATCGGGGTGACTTTGAACAACGCTTAAAGAGTGTGCTGAAGTCTTTGAAAGACCATGCCCATGGCGTTTTATTTATCGATGAAATTCATACTTTGATTGGTGCTGGCGCTGCATCGGGCGGAACTTTGGATGCAAGTAATCTTCTGAAGCCGGCTTTATCAAATGGTCAACTGAAATGTATCGGCGCTACCACCTTTACTGAATATCGTGGAATTTTTGAAAAAGATGCTGCTTTGTCTCGTCGCTTCCAGAAGGTTGATGTAGTAGAACCAACGGTCGATCAAACTGTGCAAATTCTGCGCGGCCTTAAATCTCGCTTCGAGGAGCACCATGGTGTGAAGTATGCAGCTGGTGCTTTGGTGGCTGCTGCAGAACTTTCCGCTCGTTATATTAATGACCGCCATTTGCCTGATAAGGCAATTGACGTGATTGATGAGGCTGGTGCTGCACAACGCATCCTACCCAAATCAAAGCAGAAGAAAACGATTGGTCGTCCGGAAATTGAAGAGATCGTTGCCAAGATTGCACGTATACCACCTCAGTCTGTCACTGTAGATGACCGCAGTAAGTTGCAAACTTTAGATCGCGATATTAAGAGCGTAGTCTTTGGTCAAGATCCAGCTATTGAGGCATTGGCTAGCGCCATTAAAATGACTCGCGCTGGTCTTGGCAAGATTGATCGTCCAATTGGTTCATTCTTATTCTCTGGACCAACAGGGGTTGGAAAAACTGAGGTTGCTAAGCAACTTGCTTATATTTTGGGGATCGAACTCTTACGTTTTGATATGTCGGAGTATATGGAGCGTCATGCTGTTAGTCGTTTGATTGGTGCACCTCCAGGCTATGTAGGGTTTGATCAAGGTGGTTTGCTCACTGAGGCGGTGAATAAGAAGCCGCACTGTGTGCTCTTGCTCGATGAAATTGAAAAAGCCCACCCAGATATTTTTAACATCCTTTTGCAAGTGATGGATCACGGCACATTGACAGACAACAATGGCCGTAAGACTGACTTCCGTAACGTCATCATGATCATGACCACTAATGCTGGCGCAGAGGCGATGCAGAAATCGACCATCGGCTTTACTAATGCACGTGAGTCTGGCGATGAAATGGTGGATATTAAGAAGTTCTTCACACCAGAATTTCGTAATCGCCTGGATGCTATTGTGGCCTTTAAGGCGCTTGATGAAACTATCATCATGAGGGTTGTTGATAAGTTCTTAATGCAATTGGAAGAACAATTGCATGAGAAGAAAGTTGACGCAACATTTAGTCCTGCATTGCGTGCGCATTTGGCTAAACATGGCTTCGATCCATTAATGGGGGCTCGCCCAATGCAGCGGATTATTCAAGATACCGTGCGTAAAGCCTTGGCAGATGAATTGCTTTTCGGAAAATTGGCGCAGGGTGGTCATGTAGGTGTGGATATCGATGCTGATGGCAAAGTGCAGCTAAACTTTGATGCTCCAAAGCTACCTGGTAAAGCTGCTAAGATTGATGTTGCGCCTGCAGAAGAAATTTAAGAACTCACAGTCGTATAACTACAAAAGGAAAATATGTCCCATCACGATAAATTGCTAGATGCTTTTGAAACATATAAAGCTGAAAATGAAAAGTTTCAGGGTAAAGGGATTAAGGCATCGGCTGCTCGTGCACGCAAGGCCTTACAAGAAATAGCTGGATCTTGTAAAGAGCGCCGCAAGGAAATTACTGCTGAGAAAGAATCTCGTGAAGGCGCTGGTGCTGGTATGTCCCAAGATGCGGCACGTCATGCACATATTCGGAAATAAATTGAGTATTTGAAGAAAAGCCACCTTCGGGTGGCTTTTTTTATGATTTACACTGTTCCAAGTAGTTCGACAAATACTTGTTTTGTAATAGAGATCATGATGAATACCTTAAAACGCGAACCGGCTTTTTTTATGGCGGTGATTGCAGCAATCTATCTATATGTATTTGCTCCTCCCATGGAGGATATAAAGTATCAATTAGTTGTTGCTGGTATTTTATTCATCATTATTCTGCTTTGCATTTTCAGAGTAGCTCACTTTGCTGATGTATTGGCGGAGATGTTAGGTGAGCCTTATGGGACATTGCTGCTAACCGTTTGTGCAACATTGATTGAGGTTGCAGTCATGATTACCGCTTTAACTCATGGCGATGGCAACCCTACCTTTGTTAGGGACACGATTACTGCCACATTATTTATCGTATTAGGCGGCATGATGGGCTTATCCATGATTATTGGGGGCTCATATCACCTAGATCAAAGTATCAATACCAATGGTGCGCATATGTACCTAGGTTTACTAATTCCATTGGCATTACTGACTTTAGTTCTCCCTAATTTCACAACGAGTACTGTTGGTCCTACCCTAGCTTGGGATCAAGAGGTATTTATTGGAGTCATCTCTCTTGCGCTTTATGGTGTATTTATCTTTGCCCAAACTAAGCGCTATCGAAATTTCTTTGATGACCCCTATCCTTTTGGCGCTTCAAGAGGCGCAAGTTCTGATGCCGCGCATCCCTTGGCGATGCATCATGAGATGGAGAAATTAGAATGGAAAAAGGTTATCCATTCAGCTTTCTGGCTAGTTCTTACTTTGATTGTCGTTATTCTACTGATCGAAAAATTGGCTATTTTGATCAATATTGGATACGCTAGGCTTGGATTCCCAAAAACACTGAATGGTACGACGGTAGCTATTCTGGTTTTAGCCCCAGAGTGGCTGGCTGCATTGTATGCAGCAAAGGCCAACCATTTACAACGCTCTCTGAATATTGCTTTGGGTAGTGGGTTGGCTACCTTATCTCTCAGTGTGCCGGTAATGCTCTTTTGGGTTGCCTATAACGGCTTGCATATTGAATTAGGATTACATCCAAGAGAAATTGTGATGCTCTTAGCATCGCTTTGGGTTGCGCATGTTTCGATTTCAACTGGCAAGTCCAACATCATGCAAGGCTCGATTCTCTTTATCTTATTTATCTCCTCAATCTTTTTAATATTCAACCCTTAGTCTATTTTCAAAAATGAATTCATCAGGTGGATTGGCCAAAAATTCTCTTGGTGTATTTGAGTCCATCATTATGGGGATTGCTGGAACGGCGCCCGCCTTCAGCGTAGCTGTTACTAGCGCAGCAATAGTGGCATCAGTCGGAGTATTGTCTGTTGGCAGCATTTTGTATTGTGGCCTCATCATGTTTGGTATCACTTTGGCCTTTATTCATCTGAGCAAAATTCAGCCAAATGCTGGGGCATCATATGCATGGGTTGGTCATGTGTTTGGACCTAATTGGGGGTTTTTTGCTGGATGGGGTTTATTAATTGCCTCCATCTTTTTTATGGTTTCTGCGACGATTCCTGCAGCCAGCTCTACCTTATTACTACTCGCCCCCGAGCAAGCTCAAGATACCCGATTCATTACAGCCATTGCAGCTGTTTGGCTGACGGTTGTTTCGCTGATTGTTGGACGTGGAATCAAGCACTCGAGCTTCATGCAAATTGCCCTGACTCTTTTTGAGTCAGTGATTTTGGGTGTGCTCATTGTGGCCGGCTTAATGAGCTATTGGAATCATCCAGCGCATCCACCTTCATTTGTTTGGGTTTCCCCGCTCTCTTTCTCCCCGCAAGTATTTGCAACTGGGGCACTTACAGCCATCTTCTTTTTTTGGGGATGGGATGTGACGATGAATCTCAGTGAGGAGAGTAAAGGCGGTAGCAATAATTCTGATGGAGCCGCAGGGAAAGGTGCATTTTGGTCAGTGATCAATATGATGCTTTTCTTTGTCCTCATGATGGTTGTAGTGTTAATGGTCCTAACGGACCAAGAAATTGCCGACTCGGGGACGAATGTGCTTTTTGCCATTGCCAATAAATTATTCCCTGCTCCCTGGAGCTACCTGGCGGTCTTTTGCACCATCTTTAGCACAGTGGGAACCATAGAAACTCAGATACTCCAGTTCAGTCGCAGCATGTTTGCAATGGCGCGCGATGGCATGTTGCATCCGGTCTATGCAAAAGTCCATGAACGCTGGAAGACGCCATGGGTAGCTACCTTTGTTATTTGGTTTTTAGGAATTTTTTTGTTGTTTTCTTCTTCCTTTATGCCCTCTGTCAAAGTCATTCTGACGAGTTCTATTTTGGCTATTGGATTTCAGATTTGCTTCTACATGAGTTTGACTGGTTTTGCTTGTGCATGGCATTACCGAGGTCAAATGAAGGTAAGCGTGGGCGCCGCTCTAGGATATGTCATATGGCCTGCATTCTCAGGCGCATTTATGGTGTTTGTTGCTATTTACAGCATTCCCACCTTTGATTCGTTCACCATCATGATGGGGGTGGGCGGATTACTTCTTGGCTTCTTGCCTCTAGCGTTTAATCGCAAAAAATCATTTCGTAAATCTCTTTAGAGTAATTACGCTCTTCCAGTACTACCAAAACCTCCGGCACCACGACTACTCTCGGTGAACTCCTCAACCACTTTTAGCTCAACTTGCAGAACAGGCATCACTACCAATTGGGCTAAACGCTCCATAGGTTCAAGCTTAAATGGGGTGGAGCTACGGTTCCATGTGCTCACCATCAGTTGGCCTTGGTAATCTGAATCGATTAGACCAACCAAGTTCCCCAGAACAATGCCATGCTTATGACCTAGGCCAGAGCGCGGCAAAATAAATGCGGCATAACGGGGATCTTCAACATAAATAGCGAGGCCAGTAGGGACGAGAACGGTTTGGCCAGGAGCAATCTCAATAGGGTCATCAATACAGGCGCGCAAATCTAATCCCGCGCTGCCTGGCGTACCATAGCTTGGCAGTTGGTCGCGCATACGTTCATCGAGAATTTTGACTTGAAGGGATTGCATGAAATTTCCTAAAGCAGGGAATGTAAGTAAATAAAGAGAATGTGGTTTAAATTTTCTTAGCAACCAGCTGAATCAGTTGACGTGCCAGCTGTAGCTTTTCAGCCTTGGCAATTTTCTTGCTGCCAGCCTCATCTATAACTATTAATTGATTCAGGTCGCTCCCAAAAGTGTCGGGGCCAATATTGCCAACAACCATTGGGATGCCTTTACGCTGACGTTTTTCACTTGCATGTACCTCAAGATCAGTTGATTCAGCTGCAAAACCTACGCAGTATGGGTAGGGTTTGCCACCCTTAGTCTTTACTGCTTTAATAACATCGAGAAGAATATCGGGGTTGGCAAGAAATTCAATACTTGGTGCTTCTTTCCCCTGGCGCTTAATTTTTTCTTTGGAAGGCTTTGCAATTCCCCAGTCAGCAACTGCAGCAACCGCAAAGAAAACATCATAATCAGTCGCCTCCAGAGTAGCTTTATGCATTTCATTTGCGCTCACAACGTTTATGCGCGTAATTTTCCCTGTCGCTTCAAGTGGAGTCTCTAAATTACATGGACCTGCAATAAGGTGCACTTCAGCACCCGCTTCTATTGCTGCGCGGGCGATAGCAAAGCCCATCTTTCCTGAGCTATGGTTGGTAATGCCACGCACAGGATCAATCGCTTCAAAAGTGGGTCCAGCAGTAATAAGCACCTTTTTGCCGACTAAAGTTTTTTTCTGAAAGAAGGCAATGACTTGCTCAGTAATTTCTGTGGGTTCAAGCATTCTGCCCATCCCAACTTCACCGCAAGCCTGAAAGCCGCTAGCAGGACCCAGTACTGCAACGCCATCATCAGTTAGGCGCTGTACGCTTCTTTGGGTAGCAGCGTGACCCCACATCTGTTTATTCATTGCCGGCGAAAGCAGGAGCGGACAGTCTCTTGCAAGACAGAGCGTAGTCAATAAATCATCTGCCAAACCTAGAGAAAGCTTTGCCATTAGATCAGCGCTAGCAGGGGCAATGAGGATTGCATCAGCAGAGCGGGACAGTTCAATATGCGCCATATTGTTAGCAATACTGTTATCCCATTGGCTGGTGTACACCGGATTTCCAGTCAGGGCCTGCATTGTGACTGGTGTTACAAATTGTTGTGCCGCTTCGGTCATTACGACTTGAACAGACGCACCCTCTTGTATTAACTGGCGTGCAAGCTCGGGTGCTTTATAGGCTGCGATGCCACCGGAGATTCCGAGAACGATTTTCTTATTTAAAAGTGATTGCATGGCGCCAGCTTAATGGGATTGGGCGGATTTGCCAAATGACTTGCGTAATTCACCCCAAATAATGAGGGCGGCGCCAATACAGATCGCGCTATCGGCAATATTAAATGCTGGCCAATGCCAGTTTGCGTAGTGCAGGTCGATAAAGTCAACCACTGCGCCATACATTATCCGGTCTAAAACATTGCCTAAGGCTCCCCCTAGTATCAGACTGAGGGCTACACACAACAGTTTGTCATTCTGGCTTTTGCGAAGCAGCCAAACAATATAGACGCAGGCAACCAGACCAAGAATGGTAAAGAACCAGCGCTGCCAGCCAGAGCTCTGGGCTAGAAAAGAAAATGCTGCCCCTGGATTAAATAGCAGGAGCCAATTTAAAAAGGGCAGCACAGGCTCAGGAACGCCCATTTGCAAATTACTTAAAGCCGACCACTTACTTAGTTGATCTAAGAGCAGGGTGATCGTAGCAATTGCGAAATAGCGAAGCAGTGAGAGGTTCATCAAGCTTTGCCCTTAAGCAAACAAGCGATGATCACCATCGCCAAAAAGATTGCTAAGGCAGCGGCTACACATTTCAGGATGATCGGTATTACTACCGACATCATTGGTGTGATGCCAGCAGCGGCCACATTTCTTATATTGACTGCCACGGACTAAAACCTCTAAACCCGCATTGCTGAGCTCAATATTGGCGCTTGAAGTGATCGTGACAAAACGCAAATCGTCTTCCAAAGAATGGAGGATGGCAAAGTCAACATCACCCACTTTGATGGTGAGCTCGGCTTGTAATGATGAGCCTACATTGCCAGCTTCACGCTCGATCTCAATTGCCTTAGTTACTTCCGAACGAATTTCACGAATTCGGTTCCACTTGGCAAGTAATTCATCGGCTTTAGCAATTTCAGGGAAGCTAGCAAATTCTTCCATGAAGATAGATTCGGGCGGATTGGCTGCTGAGCCATGTGGGAAGGATTTCCAGGCTTCCTCTGCGGTAAAGGAGAGGAATGGTGATAACCATTTTAAGAGGTTGCGGGTAATGTGAAATAGGGCGTTTTGTGCGGCACGACGATCAGCTGAGTCGGGAGCGCTTGTATAGAGACGGTCTTTTAGAATATCTAAATAGAAGCCACCTAAATCTTCTGAGCAAAAAGTGAGCATACGGGCAACGGCAGGCTGGAATTCATATGCCTTGTAGTGGGCTTCAACATCATTTTGAAGTTGATTGGCAAGTGCAACTGCATAACGGTCGATTTCTAACCACTGATCGGCAGGCATCGAATGTTTGCTCGGATCAAAGTCAGAAAGGTTGGCTAACAAGAAGCGCAAGGTATTACGAATGCGGCGATAGCTTTCGGTAACGCGCTTTAGGATCTCATCCGAGATCGTCATCTCACCGGAGTAATCAGTAGAGGCAACCCACAGGCGAATGATTTCAGCACCGAGTTTGTCAGCTACCTGTTGTGGTGCGATGACATTACCTACGGACTTACTCATCTTGCGACCTTGACCATCAACGGTAAAGCCGTGCGTCAGGAGTGCTTTATATGGAGGCTTACCATCTAGCATGGCGCCCGTTAGTAAAGAAGAGTGGAACCAACCACGATGTTGGTCCGAGCCCTCTAAATACAAATCAGCGAATCGGCCATTTGATGTTTCAGCCTCAGCAGTTAAAAGCTCATCTCGGTGGGATCCGCGGATAACGTGCCAATGGGTTGTCCCAGAATCAAACCACACATCCAAGGTATCGCGGTTCTTTTCATATTGAGAAGCCTCATCACCGAGCAATTCAGCCACCTCTAATTTTTGCCAAGCCTCTATGCCATTTTTATCTACCCGTTTCGCAATTTCTTCCAGCAGTTCAACTGTGCGCGGGTGCGGCTCACCACTTTCTTTATGAACAAAGAAAGCCATTGGCACACCCCATTGGCGTTGGCGTGACAAGGTCCAATCAGGACGATTGGCAATCATGCTGTGCAAACGCTGCTTACCCCAGGCAGGGAAGAACTCAGTATTTTCAATGCCAGCCAAGGCAGTCTCACGCAGACTGGTTTTGCTATCAGTAGGCTTTTTATCCATGCTTGCAAACCATTGGGAGGTGGCGCGATAAATAATCGGTGACTTATGGCGCCAGCAATGCATGTATGAGTGGGTATAAGTTTTATCTCTGAGTAGGCTACCTGCTTCACGCATAGCCTCTACAATTTTTGGATTCGCTTTCCAGATGTACTCGTTAGCAAAGAGGGGTAACCAGGACGCATAGACACCATTGCCCATCACTGGATTCAAAATATCTTTGTCAGCCAATTTATTAGCTTTACAAGACTTAAAGTCTTCCTCGCCATAAGCGGGTGCAGAGTGAACAATGCCAGTACCAGTATCCAGAGTCACATACTCGGCTGGGTAGATCGGTGCAAGGCGTTTATATCCTTCATGCAATGG
>CAIMPQ010000116.1 GCA_903843315.1 uncultured beta proteobacterium | reverse complement strand
TGTGCGCATGCTATTGCGTCAAACCGATAAAGTAGTGTTCTCGTTTGATGGCGACTCTGCTGGCCAACGTGCCGCTCAGCGTGCGCTTGAAGCTTGCCTGCCGCTCATGTCTGACGATAAAGAAATCCGTTTCTTATTCTTGCCTACAGAGCATGACCCCGATAGTTATGTGCGTGCTTATGGCGCCTCTGCATTTGAAAAAGTGATTAAAGAGGCAATGTCGATTTCTAGTTTCTTCTTCAAAATCGTGAGTGAAGACCATGAGCTAACTACCCCAGAGGGGAGGGCGCATACCCATCACGCTGCCAAGCCCTTGTTGTTATCAATGCCGCCGATTGCTTTACGCACACAAATTTTGAGAGAGCTAGCGATTCGAACCAATACGACTCCCGCTGAACTTGAAGCCTTTTGCGGCCTGTCTGTAGTACCAGCGCCAGTGCAGCAAACTTCGTATCAGGCAAGAACCCAGAACAAGCAAAATAATTTTCCTAATAATGGCAATCGACAGGGCGCTCCATGGCAAGCATCCAAAGGCTCGGCTAAACGGGTTGCTACTCAAAACATCGAGCCGCCTAAAGCACCGACCGATTTGGCAGAGCAAATGTTGCGTGTATTAATCCAGTTTCCCCATTTGGGAAAAGTGCTTGATGTAAATAAGCGTGCCCTAGCATTGAAAGCTGCCGAACAAAGATCAGAAAAAGCATTGGCTTTAATGAAGGATCTTTTGTCGCAATGTGATCTAGTGGAACCCATTCCTGGTGAAAGTGGCAAGCCTGCGACTGTAGGTGCCGGTGCTTTTGCTATGTTCCAGGATCAACTGTCCCGCAGTGAACTCGCCCCGCTATATGAGATGCTCAGAAAACGAGTGATGGATTCGGATTTGGATTTGGATGGCGCAACAGCGGACTTGGATGGTGCCTTTAAAAAGCTTGAGCTGACTCAACTAAAGCAAGAAATGACAGAAATCACCCAAAAAATCGCATCCAGCACTGCTACTGAGCAGGATCGTGCCCGTTATAGGGAATTGGGCGAAAAACTGAAATTCTCTTAAGAATTTTCCTAAACCCCCCTAGAAATTCTCTGAAATTGCCTCATATTTAAAGGTAATAGAGGGCTAAAAAAGTCGCAATCGACTATAATCCTCTGTTCCCAGGAAAAAACCGATTTAATTCAGCCACTTGCGCTTTATTTTGAAGAAATTTGGGGTAAGTGGACTACGAGGCTGTACTTCATCAGTCGATATCAATAACAGTAATGTGAGTAAGTGCCAATAAATGCCTAATACCAAGACAAAAAAACCAGCTAAACCAGCAGCAAAAACAGCTAAGCCAGTGAAGGCCGCTGCAAAGCCAGCACCTAAAGCAAAAGCACCAGTGAAGCCAGTTAAGGCGCCAGTGAAGGCTGCTGCAAAGCCAGCACCTAAAGCAAAAGCTCCAGTGAAGCCAGTTAAGACCGCTGCAAAGCCAGCACCTAAAGCAAAAGCTCCAGTGAAAGCAGTTAAAGCACCGGTAAAAGCTGCTGCTAAGCCAGTTGCAAAAGCAAAAGCTCCAGTGAAAGCAGTTGCAAAGCCAGCAGTTAAAGCAAAGGCAGTCCCTGCAAAAGCAGTCAAAGTAGTCCCAGCAAAAACGCCAGCTAAAGCAGCAAAACCTGCCGCTAAAGTTGAGCCTGCTAAAAAAGGTAAGGCAGTAGCTGCGCCAAAAGCTGAAGAGATTAAAGAACTCAAAGGCAAAAAAGCGAAGGCTGTTGAGGTAGCGGTTGAGCCGGTTGAGGAAGAAAAAAAACGTGGCCGTAAAGCAAAAGCAGATGCGCCGGCGGACAATGCAGAGCCAGTTTTAACCGATCGTCAAAAAGCGCGTGAGCGTAAAGCCAAAGAGAAGGCACTCTTAAAAGAATTCGCTGCACAACAATTAGGTACAGAAGAGCAACAAGAGCTCCGTCGCGCTCGCTTGAAGACATTGATCAAGATGGGTATGTCCAAGGGTTACTTAACCCATGGCGAAATGAATGACGTGATGTCTGATGAGTTATCTGATGCGGATGCATTAGAGACTTTGATTAGCTTGTTAAACGACATTGGAATTACCGTTTATGAACAGGCTCCAGACGCAGAAACATTAATTCTGTCTGACAACACGGAAGCTGCAGCTTCTGAGGAAGAGGCTGAAGAAAAAGCTGAAGCAGCCCTCTCTACGGTTGATTCAGAATTTGGTCGTACAACCGATCCAGTACGTATGTACATGCGTGAGATGGGTACAGTTGATCTGTTAACTCGCGAAGGCGAGATCGTGATTGCGAAGAAGATTGAAGCCGGCCTCAAAGATATGGTGATGGCTTTGGCTGCTTGCCCAGTAACGATTGCTGAAATACTGAGCAACGTTGACAAGATTACTAGCGGCGAGATGGAAATCGATCAGTTTGTAGATGGTCTAGTAGATCCAAATGCTGTAGATATTAAGCTTGGACCAGAAGAGCCAGAAATTGATCCTGACGCTGAAGAGGGTGGAGAAGAAGGCGAAGATGAAGGTAGTGGTGGCGGTGGTGCTGCAACGGCAAATGCTAAACAGCTTGAAGAGCTAAAGCAGATCTCTTTAGAGAAGTTTGCAATCGTTCGTACACAAGCTGACAAAATGCGCCGTGCTTTTGATAAAGAGGGTTATAACTGTCCAGCTTATATCAAAGCGCAGGATCTCATCCGCGGTGAGTTACTCGGTTTCCGTTTAACAGCCAAGAGTGTTGAAAAATTATGTGACACCATGCGCTCCCAAGTTGACCAAGTATGGAAACTGGAGCGTGGCATCGTTAACTTGTTGGTGGATAAAGTTGGCGTCAATCGTGGAGAAGTCTTGAAAGACTTTCCAAAGATGGCCATGAATCTAACTTGGACGGATAAGTTGCTTAAAGAGAATAAGCCTTACAGCGCACTCTTGCAGCGTAACGTGCCTGCGATTCAGGAACTTCAACAGAAGTTAATTGATATTCAGACTCGTGTGGTAATTCCGCTTCCAGAATTAAAAGAAGTGAACAAACGCATGACTGCTGGTGAGAAGCGTGCCCGTGAAGCTAAGCGCGAGATGACTGTAGCCAACTTACGTTTGGTGATCTCCATTGCTAAGAAATACACCAACCGTGGCTTGCAGTTCTTAGATTTGATTCAAGAAGGCAATATCGGTTTGATGAAGGCGGTAGATAAGTTTGAATACCGTCGTGGTTATAAGTTCTCAACGTATGCGACTTGGTGGATTCGTCAGGCGATTACCCGTTCTATTGCTGACCAAGCACGTACGATTCGTATTCCTGTTCATATGATTGAGACGATCAACAAGATGAACCGGATCAGCCGTCAGATCTTGCAAGAAACGGGTCATGAGCCAGATGCTGCAACCTTGGCGCTGAAGATGGAGATTCCAGAAGACAAGATTCGTAAGATCATGAAGATTGCCAAAGAGCCAATCTCAATGGAAACCCCAATTGGTGATGATGAAGATTCACATTTAGGTGATTTCATTGAAGACGGCAACACCTTGGCGCCAGCTGAAGCGGCATTACATGAGTCTATGCGTGATGTTGTGAAGGATGTGCTGGATTCATTAACACCGCGTGAAGCAAAAGTATTGCGCATGCGTTTTGGTGTTGAGATGAGTACAGACCATACTCTTGAAGAAGTGGGCAAACAGTTTGACGTTACTCGTGAGCGTATCCGTCAGATTGAAGCTAAGGCACTCAGAAAAATGCGTCACCCAAGCCGAAGCGACAAATTGAAAACCTTCCTCGAAGAGGATTGATTCA
>CAIMPQ010000115.1 GCA_903843315.1 uncultured beta proteobacterium | reverse complement strand
TTCAAGAAATCAAGGGTATTTCCTGACTCCTCAAATGAGCAACTGTTCATTTATGTGACAACCTATTGTTTCTGGTTACCCTATACAAAGACCATACTCGCTCAATTGGCTAAGGGTATTGCCTCATTTTCTAAGTGGCATTTGTTTATATAGTGGTCATCTGCCTTTTTATGGATCCATCATGAATGTTTCTAATCTCCGCGATATCAGAAGAAGCTGGCTTCTTCATGGAGATCTTCCAGCTAGTGACCTCGAAACTCAATTGGGCTTGACGGTTTTTCGCTCGTGGCAAAGGTGCCTACAGTCAGGATTGGAAGCATTTCAAAAACAGTTGCCAGAGAATATTTTGAGCGGCGACATACTGCGTTCGCGTATTGAGCATCGCCATGATCTGATTGCACTAGCCAAGCCCACGATGAATTATCTGCATAGCTTAATGGCCGGAAGTGGTGGTGTAATTCTTCTATCCGATCACCAAGGCGTTATTGTCCATTCGGTTGGCGACCCTCAATTTGTATCCAAAGCAGATCGCGTACTACTTAAAACGGGAGCATCATGGTTAGAAAAACATCGCGGGACCAATGCAATCGGCACCGCATTAGTTGAACGGACAGCAGTATCGGTAAATGGCTCGGAACATTTTTTAGAGAACAATGGGTTTTTGAGCTGTACCGCAGCTCCCATTTTTTCGCCAGATGGAAAAATTAGCGGCGTTCTGGATATTTCCACAGATAAAAGCGCTTTCCATCCGCACACCATTGGATTGGTTAAGGCCACCGTTCATGCTCTTGAAAAACAATTATTTTCTATACGCGAAGCCGAATACGCCCTCATTCTTAAGATACATAGCGGTCCGGACGGCCTAGGCTCTATGGGGGAAGGGGTAATTGGCCTTGATGAAAATGGCAGGATCAACGGGATTGATCGTACAGCCCTATCTTTAATAGGGATTAATGTCATCGATATTGGGGTAGTAAAAATTCAACAACTATTAGACATTTCCTTAGACGCAATTTTTGACTATGCCAAAAAAGATAGCGCAAAAGTTTATGAATTAAAAACGCATAGCGCCAAAACTTTATTTTTTAAAATCTCACTCGGTATGGCACGTAGAGCTCTTGCGCAAACAAAAGACCTCAACATATCTGTGGCCCTACCGGAGGATGCGCTACACCGTGGAAATCAATTGGAATCAGGGGATTTGAAGCAAATCTCTAAAATCGCCATTCAGCGGACCTTAGAAAAGACGAATGGCAATATCAGTCTTGCCGCAAAGCTTTTGAAGATCAGCAGAAACACCCTTTACCGCTATTTAAAGTAAAGGGGCAGTCTTATTAAGACTTAAGCCAAGGCCCCACAGCAGTTCTTGTACTTCTTACCGCTGCCACAAGTGCATGGATCATTGCGACCGATCTTCGGTCCTGAACGAACTGGTGCCGGAATAATATCTATCGCAGCGCCGCGGTCACCAGTGGAGCCTGCCACTTCTTTATCGGGATCGGCATGTTGA
>CAIMPQ010000114.1 GCA_903843315.1 uncultured beta proteobacterium | reverse complement strand
TGAATGCTGACGCGCACTTTTGGAAAGCGCTTAGTGAATTCAGTGAGTACTTTTGGAAGGGCATAACGCGCTTGTGTATGCGTTGTCGCTATAACAAGGTTGCCTTGATCCTGACTAGCATAATCTTGACCCACTCGCTTGAGTGTTTCCACTTCATCTAAAATTCGTTCAATAGAAAGAAGGATCCGTTTACCCGGCTCAGTAAGCGATCGAATACGCTTGCCATGGCGGCGGAAGATTTCAACGCCCAATTCATCTTCAAGCTCAATAATTGCTTTAGAGACACCTGGCTGAGAGGTGAACAGGGCCTTTGCAGCAGATGTCAGATTAAAGTTTTGCCTAACGGCTTCACGCACAAAGCGGAATTGATGGAGATTCATATGGATTCCTGTCTATATATCTACTTCGATATAGGAATCTCATTCTAAATGAATTTTAGGTATTAAGCTTTAGACACCCAGCGTAAGCCGATTAGCGCTAGCAGGAAATAGAGGAGTGGTGGCGTAAGGGCTGTCATAAAAGCTGGCCAAGAGCCAAGTAGGCCAACATTGGAGAATAAGGAGTTAAAGAGCTGGAAGCTCATGCCCAACATGATTCCACCAAATACCTTAATGCCAACACTTCCAGCGCGTACTTTCAGAAAGGCAAAAGGCAGTGCTAAAGCAAGCATCACAAAAATAGTGAATGGATAAACCACTTTTTTCCAAAAGGCGATGGAGTGACGCTGCGCATCTTGCTTGTTATCGCGAAGATGAGAAATGAAACGACCTAGGCTCACGATAGACATTTTTTCTGGGCTCACCAGAAGCACACTCAGAATTTGAGGCGTGACTTCTGACTCTAAAATCAGCATAGGATGCGTGATGGTCTGTGCAGAAAAGACAGGGTTCAATGGATCGGTTTGCTTGGTTTCTTTAAAGCGAGTTTCTACTACGTCATTGAGAACCCAAGTGCCTGATTCATCAAACTGACCGGACACAGCACTTCTAACAGAAAGGAGACGGTAAACATCATCGAATTCATACATTCGAATATTGCCGATCTCATTATCTTTATCTACTTTTCCAACGTTCACATAGCGAACGCCAGGGCGGACGGGGCCGCTACCATCTTCATCGCGCAGGCGATCCTTAACCCATACACCAGTTTTAAATTGGGATGTATAAGCGGCACCCATTGCTTTCATGCGGATTTGATCGGATTTTACTTCTGTGTAGGGGCCAACCCATTCACTCATTACGAGAGTCAGCGCAACCAACGGCACGGAGATTTTGCCGAGCGTAACCAGACCCCGTTTTACATCTAATCCCGCAATGCGCAAGATCGTGAACTCGGATTGACTGGCTAGCATAGCAAACACATAAATACTCCCAATAAGACCGGCAATGGGAATAATTTCTGAGATACGGCTTGGGGCTTTTAGTAAGACATGTAATAAAGCCAGGGGCAGAGTGTAGCCACCTTGGACTGATCCTAGCTCACTCAAAATATCAAAAAATAAAAACAAGGCAACTAGCGCAAACAAAATAAAACCAAATGCAGCATAAATTTGCTTGGCTAAATAGCGCTCATAGATATAGGGAAAAAGTAACTTCATTTACTTGAAAACCTTGCTGGCAACTGGCGCCGCCACCACTTCACAGAAGGGTTAATACGATTGCGGATTAAGAAGAAGGCAATGAAGAGTGCCAGTAGATGAATTGGCCAGATCCCGGTTAGCATACTGACCTTACCTTTAGAGACAAAGTTTTGTGTGAGGTTTAGTAGGTTGCTGTAGATCAAATAAATAAGGACAGCGTAAAACATCGCCGTGTAACTACCAAGCCTTGGGTTGACGTAAGCCAATGGAATGGCAATGAGAACAAGCCCAAGCGCCATGAGTGGTAGACCAATGCGCCAGAGCAATTCCGCGAGATTGGCATTAATGAAGTCTGGATTCGATTTATCCAGCAATTCAGAAATCGATTTTTCCCTATCTCGAGGTGGTGGAGCTAACGCATCTTTGCCATGGATCTTGGTGGTGTATTCCGCAAACTCCAGAATTCTAAAATCAGGCTGGGTGGGTTGTCCCTCATAGCGGCGACCGTTATTGAGAATGATGGATTTTGCACCACCTTCATTGTTCTGAATATAACCAGTTGAAGCAACAGCAACACTCAGGCGACCATTTTTGGAGTCCGCCACAAAGATATTTTTCACTTCGCTTTTATCAATATCCAATTCTTCAATGAAAAAGACGCGCTCAGCCCTTGCGGATTCTTTAAATTGGCCAGCAATCACCATTGAAACATCATCACGTTGTTGGAAGCGTTGACTAATGAGGGTGGACTCTCGGTTAGCCCATGGCCAGACAAAAAGTGCCAAGAGGGCAATGATGATAATTAGCGGCGTTGCGAATTGCAGAATGGGGCGAATTAAATTGGTCACACTTAGACCGCTGGCAAACCAAACGATCATTTCAGAATCTTTGTACCAGCGCACCAATACAATGAGCGTAGCTACGAATAAGGAGACGGTTAGTAAAACCGCTAAATAACCTAGTGTGGCTAATGCAATTAAAACGATGGCATCTTCTGGGTTAACGGCGCCATTAGCTGCGAATCCCAAAATTCGAATGACCAAGGTAGTCACCATGATCGTGACCAAGACCAAAAAGACGCCACCAGTCGTAAAACTGAGTTCTCGGCGGAGGGCTTGGTTAAAAATCATGTGAAGCTATTTATCTGGATTGGTAAGGTTATTAGTAAGGCGTAAATGGCTTATATTGGTGCATATAAAGGAAGTGCATCTCATGTCGGAGGATAATGGATAAACAACCTTTTACCCCCTTGAATCGACTTAAAACTACCGTAATACATTATGACAATTCAATTTAGTACCAAGATTTTCCCTCAAGCTGACCTTCAAAGCGTAAAACTCCGGAAAACGAGCCTAAAAAGCCTGTTGAGTCAGGCATCTGACTGTTTGGTTTTGGCTTACTCTATGGCGGATTTCGAAAGTTTTGGTGGCACTAAAGCTGCTAAGACGAAGTCCGGACTATTGATGGAGCTGGATCAATTGCTAGGCGGTTCTGTAAGCCATGCGCATGCAGTTGGTGATCTTGATGCTAAGCAAGCATCCGTTTGCATCTTACGCTCAGAAAAATCTTGGTCATTAAACGGCGTGAAATCTAAACGTGTTTTGTTGCTAAGTTTGGGAGATTTACATCTGGCAAGTGAACGTAGTCTGACAACCTTTTCTAAGGTTGCGCGCGCAGGTTTAAAAGCGTTAAGCGGTGGATCAATTGAAAGTGCCATTTGGTTTATTCCCAGTTTTGCGCTGGCGCATAAAGCAGACTTTATGGCCGAAGAAGTGCGCCTCACAATTCAGTATGCAGGTGATCAGGCTTATCGTTTTGGCGTGCGCCAACCAGCCATGAAATTTAAAGCAAAAGATACAGCAGATACATTTAAGCAATTGGTTTTTGCGGGCAATAATGCCTGCGCCAAGGAACTGAAGGCAGCTGTTGAGCAAGGTATTGCCATGGTTGAGGGTATGAACTTAGCAAAAGATCTTGGCAATCTTCCTCCGAACGTGTGCACGCCAAGTTATTTAGGAAAGACTGCGCAAGGTTTAAGTAAAAAGGTGGGCTTGAAGGTCGAAGTGCTTGGTCGCAAGCAAATAGAAGCCTTAGGTATGGGATCTTTTTTATCAGTAGCCAATGGTTCTGAAACACCCCCAGCATTTATTGTGATGCGTCATCAAGGTGGCAAAGTGGGCGAAGCGCCGATTGTCCTAGTGGGCAAAGGCATTACTTTCGATACTGGTGGTATCTCTCTAAAGCCTGGTGAGGCGATGGATGAAATGAAATACGACATGTGCGGTGCCGCCTCCGTTATTGGGACGATGTATTCC
>CAIMPQ010000113.1 GCA_903843315.1 uncultured beta proteobacterium | reverse complement strand
TGGCGCGATGGATTAAAAAATCTGGTGTCGGGAGTGTTTCATAAAGACGGAAAAACACTCACCTTTTCCAGTGATGTAGGGGTAGGTACGGGTTATGTTGTGAATGATGAGATGGAGTTTTGTAGCGCCAGCGTATTGACAACGAAGAATAGGGCAAGTTGCACCCAACTTAAAAAAGTGAAATAAATACACTTTGCCATCTTCTGTTTATAGCGCTTTACCCTGGGCTCTATGAATGGTTTTAGCATTCTGAGAGTGCTTAGGCATTCCGGGTATTGGAAAGCTTTCAATCACTCCTGTGATGCTTCGAAAAATGTAGTTTTTTCTATCAGAATTTTAAATAACCGAATCTGACAGTACGTATATGCATAAGAAAATCTTCGCTGTACTTGTATCAGCATATACATCGCTTGCATCTATCGGTCTGGTGTACGCTGATCAGCAACTCACTCCCATTCCCAAGATTTCAAATGAATGGAGTTTCGAATTAACGCCTTATCTATGGCTACCTTCAATTAGCTCTACGCTGAGCTACAAAGATCAATACATTAATACAGCAGACTTGAGCATGAATAATGTTGTTAGCAATCTGAAGTCTGGTGCAATGATTGCTGGTGAAGTTCGTTACGGTAATTGGGGAATGATGGCTGATATGGTCACTGCCACTTTGCAAAAAACGAGCAATACACCGGTAACTCCGGCGCCAGGCCAAACCTTTACAGTTGCTAATAAAGCGACGCTTCAAGAAACTATTCTGACTGGAGCTGTTACTTACAATTTATTAAACAATCAAAACGCCAATTTGGATGGTCTGTTAGGGGTACGTTGGATTGGTGTGACTGCCAGCCTGAATCTTGTAGTGGATGGCACATCTACTGCATTGAGTGATTCGAAGGCGATGAGTACAGTTGATCCAATTGTGGGCTTTAAGGGGCGCTACCGTATTGCCGACTCAACATGGTATGTGCCTTTCTATGCCGATATTGGTAGTGGTGGTGGGACAACCAATTTGACTTGGCAAGCTATGGCGGGTATTGGTAAGACAATTGAGAAATGGATTGATGTTTCCTTAATTTATCGTGGTCTGTACTACGATATGGATAGTTCAAAGACCAATGGCCAGGGCCTGCTACAAAAGACGACCTTTCAAGGTCCACAATTGTCTGCCACATTCCGGTTCTAAGCATCATTACAGACATGAATAGATAAGATTTTGGAACGTAATTTGACCCCCGCAAAGGAAAAACAGTGAAACAACAAATGGTTAGAAAAATAGTGGCTGCTTCAGTTTCAGCTACATTAGCATTTGCTCCACTAGTGGGTAATGCCTGCACCGCTATTAATGTGAGCGCAAAAGATGGTGGAGTAATCGCCGGTAGGACCATGGAATGGTCTTTTGATATGAAGTGGGATCTTGTTGCAAATCCCAAAGGGACTTCCATTGCTTTGACTGCTCCTGCTCCATTGCGCTTGCCCTCAACAAAACTCTCTAGTAAATATGCCTTTATAGGAATTGCGCCCGGTGTTTTACAGGGGTCTCCTGCATATTTAGAGGGGCAAAATGAGGTAGGCCTTGGTCTTAGCGGAAATTTTTTACCAGGTTTTACTGAGTATCAAACCGTCACCCCACAAGACAAACAATATGTGTCTGTAATTAACTTTGGAAGTTTTGTTTTGGGCATGTTTGGATCCGTTAAAGAATTACGAGCCGAGCTTCCAAAATATAAGGTTTGGTATGACCCAAGTGAGGTCAAGGGTATTCCAACGCCACCTTGGTTGCATTACGTATTAACAGACAGAAGTGGCGACAGCATCGTTGTAGAGTTTGTAAAGGGTCAAATGGTCATACATGAAAATGTAGCAGGTGTTTTGACCAATTCACCAACTTATGATTGGCATCTCAATAATGTACGTAACTACTTATCACTTACGGCCACAGCAACCCCTTCCGTTGTTGTCAATGGAACTAACGTTACTGAATTGGGCCAAGGAGGTGGTTTAGTAGGATTGCCAGCCGATTACACTCCACCTTCTCGTTTTGTGAGAGCAACCTATCTCAAGTATTTTTCGAATAAACCGAATAATAGTGCTGAAGCTATTCAGTTAGTTGATCACCTGTTGAATAATGTCGATATCCCAGTGGGTGTTGCCAGGTCTACAGATGGTAAGCAGGTTGTATCCGATTACACACAGTGGGTAACTCTGAAGGATTTAAAAAATAATCGCCTGAAAATTACGAACTATGCAAACCGCACCAACTTCATCGAACTCGACCTCAATCAAGTATTTAAAACTGGAAAATCAATGACCTGGCCCATTGATAAATTGCCTTATCCACAAAACGATTTAACAGCGCAACTGTTGAAATAAAGTAGATGAAAACCACCTGCCGGTGGTTTTTTCTTTTAGTTGCCTAGAGATAAAGGCAGTGGCTCACTACCCTTTTCTATTTTCTATTTGTTTTCTTGCGTAGTCTTGAAGGATGGCAATTAATTCTAATAATCTCTTTTGATCTTAGCAAATATAGATATTGTTCGTAAACCATTATCTAAATCCTGGTGCTTTTAATGAAAAAGCCAACTCGGAAGCTGGCTTTCTGTAGGGTGCAGATACGGTATTAATTTATCCAGCGAACGAACTGATCGCTAGAGCGCCTAACTTTCTTCAGGTTTTCCAGCCAATCCTCGTCTGTTTTACGATAGCCTAGGGGCAGCATGACCACACTACGCAAACCCTTTTCTTTGAGGCTTAATATTGCATCTAGGGCTGACGGATCAAAACCTTCCATTGGCGTGCTGTCTACTTGTTCATAAGCAGCTGCAATTAAAGCAGTACCCAAGCCAATGTAAGCTTGTTTTGCGGCATGGGTGAAATTGATCTCAGCATCTCTAGCTGGATACACTTTTAGTAGCATTTGACGATAGGCAGTACCGGATTCACTGGTGAAGTTACGAATACTTTCAGTCATATCGAATGCATCATTAATACGTTGTGCAGTGTAGGTATCCCAAGCTGCGAAGAC
The DNA here is from genome assembly GCA_903843315.1 of uncultured beta proteobacterium. Taxonomy (GTDB): domain Bacteria; phylum Pseudomonadota; class Gammaproteobacteria; order Burkholderiales; family Burkholderiaceae; genus Polynucleobacter. The sequence continues at coordinate 9,287 of CAIMPQ010000113.1, read as the reverse complement.
AAGTAAATGGGAGCAATCCGTTATCTGAGATTGGCCATTAGCGATGGGCTGAATTTTTTCTCGAATCTCTTTATTTGTAATGACCAGCACCTCATAGGGCTGTAATCCACTAGAGCTAGCCGTTAGTCGAATCGCTTCAAGAATTTGCTCCACTTTTTCTTGTGAAACTGCTTTTGATGGATCCATCTTTTTGGTGGCATAGCGCCATTGCAGTTTATCTATAAGGCTCATTCATCATTCCCTGTATGTGATTTGTATAAAACTAGATCTAGTTTAGTTGAATTCAGTACCTTTATAGCTGATTCGGAGTAGAGTCCCGATAGGGCGTCAGTTGAAGCTAGTAAGGATTAAAAATCCGCTTAACAGCAATCGCTGCATCCTCAACTATTTTTATGAAGGTTTCTTAGTGCGAGGTAGCATAAGGGTAGCTGTTATTGAATAATTAGCACTATTATCTAAATTCAAGTTGAATAACGAGCAGTACAAATTTTTATGAACAATGTTGCATATCCAATTGCAAGCTTTCTAAATCCCTTGGGATATCCTTATTCACTTAACGATATCGAAGGAATTTTAGAATCCACGGACCACATACCTGGAAGTTTTTCTTCTATCGTAGAGGAGATTTTAGCTTCGCCATTTTGGCAGTCTGTAGATTATCAAGATAATCCCTATAAATCTCTCTGCTTGAATCTCGCTAAAGAGATAGACGCTATATACAGCCGTAACTTGGAGCCTGCCTATCACTCTCGCCTTCACTTCAAAGATGTCTGCCTGATGCTTTCTTTTTTATTGATGCATGAGGAGTTCAGTAAATCGAATGAGATTACTAAGAATGACTGGTCCACTTCACGCGAAGAGAAGTGGTTACTCTTATTAGCAGCTATAGGTCATGATTTTGGTCATCCGGGGATGATTAATCAGACACCTTTTGAAATTGAAAAGAAAAGTCTGGCTTTATTGGAAGTTTTTTTATCTCAATCAAAACTGAATACCAATTTTATTGATGCAATTGGGCAGCGTCTAAAACCTTGGATTTTGGCTACCGATCCTTTGGCATATGATGCGCTTCTAAGTGAGATTACCGGCGCTGAAGCTAGCCATGAAGACTGCTTAGCTATGCTGTTAATTGAAGCGGATCTATTTGCCAGCATATTGCCAATAAAAGGGCAATTACTGGGCGCGCGTCTTGCAGAAGAGTGGAAATCGGCAAATCCAGCCAAAGCTGCAGCAGTTATCAGCAAACCAGGGCGCATTGCCTTCTTAAAGAGTCTAAGATTTGTCAGCCCTCATGCGCAAGTACTGGGAGCCGAGCAAATCAGACTGAACTCAATTCAAGCTTTAGACGATCTCAAATATTGATAGAATGTAAGGGCCTTGGAAAATCATGACGCATTACTTAAGCGGTCGACTATAAAAATAGATTTAGGGAATCTTGTTTCAAAATAGCACTTATTTAACGGCATTCACTCACATCTCTCATATGATCCACCATAAATTCTTTTCTCTCCCAAAACCAATATTAGCTATTTTGCTGGTATCAAACATTGTTTTTGCGTGGTGGCTTCATGAAAAAATAGGAAGTTATTGGGGGTGGACAGTAGTTGATTTATCCAATGACTTAAGCTTTAATCTATCGACACTATTGGCAGTCTTGCAGTTCGCACTCTTTGGCGTCAGTGTTGATATGTCAATGCGCGCTTTTGTAGTTTCGATCAATAGCAAATTAAAGGTATTCCAGGTTCCCGCAATTACCGTCATGGCAATGACGATCGGCATTTATGGAATTGTTGGTTTACTCGGCTTCATTCTGTTATATGACCATAGCCTTTCCCACATTTTGGCTGCTGCAGGTGCGGTCGGCATTGGTGCAGCCTACGCATTTCGTGAGCCGATTTCTGATATTACCGCCAGTATGCAGATTCAAACGGATCACCTGGCTAGTATCAATGACTACATTGAGATAGTGGGCGATAAAGACGTGTATAAAGTGACTCAAATTGATCATCGCATGATCACGCTTGAAGATAAGTATCACTTTTTATTAAGAATCCCAACGCGCCAGTTTTTAAACTGGAAATATATCAATATTAGTAAGCAACCGAGTAAGCGTGGTGCTAAACGACGCTGTACATTTACCCTAACTACTCATAATGATACTAATCGAGTCTTAAGTATTCTGAATAACGCCATGCAATATTTGAGGGCCAAAGATGACCGCTTTTATGCAGGCTATTCTTGCGAAGTGGAGTCTGTTACTGGTGGAGCATTTACTTATGGTATCTGTTATGAATGTCATCCGAGCATGAGTCACTATGCCTCGAATCATTTAGTGAATGAAGCAGTGCTACATATTTTTAATGCAGCGGGTATTAATATTAACTCTGATATAGCGATATATAACTATATTCCCATTGCTACTGATGCCAAGCGTAGATTGTTGGATATTTATCGATCCAGCATTCTAAAGGTGCTTGATGATCATCAAATTCAGCAGCTAGCTGCAAACGCTAATCTGGTTCGCTTTGAAGCCGGAGATCAAGTGATTACACTGGGTGAACATGCTCAAAGCATGTATTTCATTTCAGAAGGCCATCTAGAGGTTGGTATTCCTGGTAAAGAAGGCAAAGAGCTGATTGTCGCGTCCTTGTGGCCTGGCGACTGTGTAGGTGAAATGTCTTTATTAACCGGTGAGCCACGTTCAGCAAATGTATACGGTAAATCAAGCGGTGTTTTGCTGGAGATTACCAAAGAGAATCTATCCCCATTCTTTGAGGCGTCACCTCAATTAATTGAGAAAATTTCACAATTACTTGCAGATCGAAAATCGAAGAATGAAAAAGCGGGCTCAACTGAGGATGATCCAGCTTCAAGATTAACTCGCGTCAAAGTACTAGCGCAGAAAATTTTGAAATTCTTCTTTAGCACTGACTAATCAATAGCTTTCTGATGACCTAGCTCGGCCTTTCATAGGTATTAACGAGTAGTCCAGATTCAGTTTCGGCTTCCAACCCTAAAAAGCGGTAGTATTTATCGTCTGATGCGGGGTTACAAACCCCCATTAGCTTATCAATATAAAAATATTTTACTAATGAATGGGAAGAGACATGAATCGCGAGCTATTTGAAAAAGGCCTAAAAACACGTAAAGAAGTTCTTGGCGCAGAGTATGTAGAAAATTCACTTAAGAATGCCGATGATTTCAACATGCCAATGCAGGAGTTGGTTACAGAGTATTGCTGGAATGAAATCTGGAATCGCCCTGGTCTAGAAAGAAAAACACGCAGTTTCTTGAATTTAGCAATGATTGCTGCATTGAATCGACCGCATGAACTCAAGCTTCATGTCAGAGGCGCCATTAATAATGGCCTTACTAAAGAAGAAATTAAAGAAGTCTTTTTACAAGTGGCGATTTACTGTGGAGTCCCAGCCGCAATTGATAGTTTCCGAGTGGCTAAGGAAGTATTTAAGGAAATGGGCATCTAATGAAGCCAGCAGATACAAAAATCGCCTTTGTTGGCTTAGGGTTGATGGGTGTTCCGATGGCAAAGAATCTGCTCAAGGCGGGATATGCGCTTGCTGGGTTCGATTTAAATAAAGATGTCGCAGCAAAATTTGCAGACGATAAAAGATTTCAGTTTGTCTCAAGTCCTGAACAAGCGATTCAAGATGCTGATATAACCATACTGATGCTGCCGGATAGCACAATCATTGATTCCTTACTCTGGGGTAGCACTGGTCAAGCAGGGATTGCTGAAAAGTTGCCAAAAAATAGTTATCTCATTGATATGAGCTCTTCGAGCCCAACGTCATCTAAAGAAAATAACAAAAAATTAGCGCAATTGGGAATCAAGTTTGTAGATGCTCCCGTATCAGGAGGAGTCAAAAAAGCAATTGATGGGTCACTTTCGATTATTGTTGGTGGCCAGAAGACCCATTTTGAAGAATTAAGTCCCTTGCTTGGGTGTATGGGTAAGAGCATTGTTCAGGTGGGCGATGCCGGTGCGGCACATGCAGTCAAAGCATTAAATAACTACGTGTCTGCAGCGGGTTTAATTGCAGTCAGTGAAGCGCTTAATGCCGCAGCTGAGTTTGGCCTGGATACCCATGTAGTAAATACCGTATTCAATGCCTCTACAGGCAGAAACAATACAACAGAGAATAAGGTGGAGAACTTCATGCTAAATGATGCTTTCAACTCGGGGTTCTCATTGACTTTGATGAGTAAGGATGTACAGATCGCTCTGAAGTTTATTCAGGATATGAATTGTTATGCCAATTTAGCCCAACAATGCGTAGCGACTGCCAAGGAGGCAGATCAAAAGTTAGGTAAAGGCGCAGACCATACGGCGATGTATGACTACGTGAGATCTCAAAAGCGGTAACTCTTTTAATCTTGTAACCATGGAAAAGTCATGAAATTCATTCAAAAAATAATTTTGGCATTCGCATGTTGTTCAGTGTCTATCGTTTTTGCAGCCTATCCTGATAAACAAATAGTGATGGTGGTTCCTTATGCCCCAGCCGGATCTACTGATGTACTGGGAAGAATCCTGGCTCAAGTCATGTCCAAAGATCTAGGGCAGACTGTGATTGTGGAAAATACTGGGGGCGCGGGTGGGACTATCGGTTCTGCTAGGGTAGCCAAAGCGAATCCAGATGGATACACGCTACTTTTTCACAATATGGCACAAGCAGCAGCGCCAGCCTTGTATGCAAAATTAAGTTATGACCCTGGAACGGATTTTGTACCTATCGGCATGGTGACAGATGTGCCCATGGTATTGGTTGCACGAAAAGATTTTCCGGCAGAGACGCTCCAAGGATTTATAGATTATGTGCGAGCTAATCCAGGGAAAGTGAATTTCGCTAATGCAGGCATTGGTTCAACAACCAATTTGTGTGAATCACTGATGAAATCTACACTTTCCGCCTCCTGGACCTCGGTGTCATACAAAGGTACTGGCCCGGCTTTGAATGATTTATTGGCAGGCCAAGTGGACGTGATCTGCGATCAACCGGCCAGCACTTTGCAGCATATTCGAGCGGGTAATTTAAAAGCCCTTGCGGTGGCTAGCAAAGACAGACTTAGCACTATGCCTACTACTCCAACCTTCAGTCAGTCAGGAATGCCAGGCTTTCAGCTGACTGTATGGCATGCTTTATACGCCCCCAAAGACACGCCGAAGCCGATTGTTGATCGATTGACGAAAGCATTAAATAATGCACTTAAAGATCCTTTGTTGATTCGCCGTTATAGCGAGATGGATGCTTCAGTTGCTGGACCTGACACTGCGAATCCTACTTACACATCCAAATTTCTACTGTCGGATATTGAGAGGTGGAAGGCCGCCATGAAAAACGCTGGCATTAAGCCACAATAAAATAGATATAGCCAGACTCTAGATTTAATTTAGTGCAACTACCCCGGAAATGATATTGATTGCCATTGCCAGCAATGTGGCATTAAAAATAAATGCAATCATGCCTTGGATCATCACTAAATAGCGCATTCTAGAGCTGGCAATATTGACGTCAGCAGTTTGGCAGGTCATGCCGATCACCATGGAGAAGTAAAGAAAATCGACATAAATTGGTCTTAATTTCTCTGGAAAGATTAAGGGAGGTTTTTTTGCTTTCTCAAGGTCCTGGTAATAAGCTTGAGCATAGTGCAGTGCGAATGCTGTGTGAACCAGAAGCCAGGAAATGACATAGGTAAGCAAAACCAGAGCGATGTTTCTAATGGGCTCTGCCATCGTTGGCGATTTAATATTAGAAAGAATGATCACAATAGCTACTAAGCTAGCAATCGAGGCTAAAACAGTGATGAGCAGGATGATGGGTGCGCCATCATCTTCTTTTTGAGAGAGGCTGAAGATGTTTTCTTCATTTGAGAAATACATCATTGAATAAGATAGCAGAAGATATAAACTGCCTGCAATACTCCAAGAAAGCGTGAGGCGAACTGGAAGTGAGGAAACTGTTGAGAAAAAGAAAAAAGCAGCGACACCTGCAATGCAGATAATGAGGAGTCGAAAGCTCGCACTAATATGATGCCAGTGTTGAGTCCAGTGAGTCGTTTTCATATGCATAATAATAGACGTAAATAGTTAGGAGAAAAATAATGCGAACGAATTTACAGAATTGGGGGCTAGTGGCCGGTCTTTTATTGATCGTCGCAGCTTGTGTTGCCGCATACCTGATGACAATGCCCCCCGAAGCGGATGTTGCAGTGTTGGGCGGCATTTCATACTGGTCTTAGTATGGTAGTTTCTCAGCTGAGTTATTTTGGCGGCTGTACATGAAATCTACTGGTATTCCTCTATAGAAACCCCCTCAAACGAGAGTAGATTGGAAGGGGTAATCACCATCTGAAAGGTCTCCATGAGCAAGAATCCATTTAATGTCAGTGCTATGCCAAATCAGCAGAGGGCAATAGATGCGTCGAAGGCGGCTGGACTTGTAGCGGCTGAAAGTGCCCAAGCGATTGCACAGATTAATCAACAGGCTACCCAAGAATTAGCCGCACTCATTCAGAAGCGGGTTTCTGAGCTGCTGAAAACCCAAGATCCCCGTTCGGCCTTTGAATACGTCCACGCGGAAGTGTTACAAGACGCGGCAAAGGAAGTAACTCATTACCACCATCAATTACTTGAGGTACTCAAATCAGGCAATAAGGAGCTGTCAGATATTGCTGAGGCGATGATTCAGGAATCTAAAGCCGACCTCATTCATTTTGTGAATGATGCTACTGATAATGCGCCCATCGGTAGTGAGGCCTACGTGTCTATTTTCAAAACTTCCTTTAATAATGCACTTCAAAATTTCGAATTGATCCGCGCTACGATGGCGGATTCATTTGCGAATTTCGAAAAAAGCGTTGAGAACGTGAGCAATCTTGCGAATCCTAAAGGAGCAAGTAAAAAGAAATCTTAGTATTTCTTTTGGAATTGCAGGGCGGTTTTGATGGTTTGAAAATGGAGGTCAACCGTCGACCCAATTTCCTTGCCGTAACCGCCCGCCATGGATATAGCTAGTGGTAATTTTCTGTCTAGCGCATACGCCAATACTGCCTCATCCCGTAGGCGCATACCCTCTTTGCTGAGCTTCAGCCTACCCAATCGATCATCCTCATGGGGATCTGCGCCAGCCAGATAAATTACGAAGTCTGTCTTAAATCGATCGCCAAGTTCATTCAAGGATTCTGTAAGGGCATTCAAATAAGTGGAATCATCACATCCATCTGCAAGCCCCAGGTCTAGGTCGCTCACTTCTTTCTTAAAGGGAAAGTTATTCTCACCATGGATAGATAGAGTAAAGATCGTAGGATCATTTTCCAGAATAGAGGCTGTACCATTTCCCTGATGAACATCCAAATCAATGATTGCTACTTTCAGCTTTGAACTAATTTCTTTTTGAAGTGCTCTGGCTGCAATTGCAGAGTCATTGAAAACACAAAACCCACTACCCATGTCGCGGTAGGCATGGTGGGTGCCACCCGCTAAATTAATAGCAATACCTTCATTCAGTGCCATCTTGGCTGCAGCGACAGTCGCGCCCGCTGAGCGTCTCGAGCGCTCCACCATTTTTTCACTCCAAGGAAAGCCAATCTCTTTTTGCTCCTGAGGTGACAGTTTTCCTTCGATCACTTTGATGAGATAGCTTGGATCGTGTGCATAAAGAATTTGGGTGTCGCTTGCAGCGGGTGCTTCAATCAGATCTACCCCAGTTAACTCGCCGACTAAATCTCGCAAGCGAGAATATTTCTCCATCGGAAAACGATGTCCCGCTGGCAAAGGTAAAACAAAGTGATCCGTATAAAATGCTTTCAAACTTCACTCGAATATTGCTTCAGCATATCTAATGCTACAGTTCCTAAAGCATTGATATGGGTACTTTCCAATTTAATGAGGGGCGCGCAATTTGCATTGACGGCTTCAAGCCAGCGATTAATGCAAAGACACCATTGGTCTCCCGCAACCAAACCCGGAAATTGATATTCGGGTCTAGGCGTAATGAGGTCATTCCCTTTTTCTAAGCTAAATTGTAAAAATTGCTTTGTCACTACCGCACACACGAGATGACTACCAACATCTTCCTCATCCGTTTTACAACAGCCATCCCTAAAGAAGCCAGTTAAGGGATCAAAGGAGCAGGGGATGAGGGGTTCACCAAATACATTCAAAGCCACATCTTTTTGCATAAAAACCTTCATAGAGTTGTCGTCAGCCAGTTTATTCAATAAGGCTTAAACTTGCTGAGTAATGAGCCAGCTTGAAAAATTAACCCTGTTTTACGATGGAACTTGTCCTTTGTGTCAGGCGGAGATTCTTTTTTTATCCCGTAGAAGTCAGGCTGGCCAACTCGATTTCGTAGATATTCATTCTGCGCATTTTGATCCCGAGAAAATCGGGGTTTCTTGCGATCAAGCCTTGGCGGCAATGTATGGACAGTTTGCCGATGGCACTCTCATACAAGGGGTTAGTGTCTTCCCTGAGGCCTATCGTCGGGCTGGGCTCCCTTATCTAGCGTGGATATTTTCTAGAAAATCCTTGCAACCCATATTGCAGGTAGCTTATCGGTTTTTTGCAAAAAATAGACATGCGATTTCAAAATTATTTGGTCCTGCAGCCCTAGGATTGGTTAAAGTAACGGCGTCTAAGGGTAGCAAATGACCTTGCTCAAGATACCAATTGCATTGCTTGCTGTTTTTTGTATCTCACTATCGGCTGGCTTTGCGCGTGACTTTGCCAGCATGGACCCCGCCTTGAATTCTGCGAAGCTTCAGGGTAGTGGCAAATTGACTTGGTGGGGCTTTCATATTTATGACGCTTCTTTCTATCGCTCGGGTAGTTTATCTTCCTCTGAATTTGCATTAGATATGCGATATCACAAATCATTCACTGGCAGCTCTATTGCCAATCGTACTGCGGAGGAAATGAAAAAAATTGGCACGTCCGATATGCAAGCAGTCCTATGGGGAAGGGAGCTAGCTAGCTTTTTACCGAATATCGAATCTGGTCAAACGCTGACTGCTATCTATATACCCCAACAAGGAACTACTTTTTACTATGAAGGTAAGAGGATTGCTCAAATACCCGGCGCAGATTTTTCAAAAGCATTTTTCGGTATTTGGCTGGACCCCAAAACCAGCGCCCCAAAACTTAGGGCTGAACTATTGGGACAAAGTTGCCCACCACCACTTTTTAATGAGGCTTGTTAAGTGAGTAGATATTTTTCAATGAGATTGATCACAACTATTTTTTGTGGGGTGCTTCTATTGGCTTG
>CAIMPQ010000112.1 GCA_903843315.1 uncultured beta proteobacterium | reverse complement strand
TTGTGGGAGGATGCCGCGATCCCATAAAGAGCCTTTGTAAGTGCTGTAAACACCACGTTCTTCCGCCAATTCACATGAAGCTTGGTAAGCGTAGTAGCAAACTGCTTCCATAGAAGAATCTGCAAACTTCACAGCCTCATCACTAGCGTAAGGAATGCGCTGCATATGCAAGCAATCCTGAAAGCCCATGATGCCCATACCGACCGGACGATGCTTCAAATTAGAGTTACGCGCCTTAGCAACAGCATAGTAGTTAATGTCGATGACGTTATCGAGCATACGCATCGCAGTGCGTACCGTCTTTTGGAGCTTCTCGTGGTCCAAAATCATCTTGCCGCTGGCATCAGTCGTCATGTGGGCTGTTAAGTTCACAGAACCCAAGTTACATACAGCAATCTCGGTCTCGTTGGTATTCAGGGTGATCTCTGTACACAAGTTGGAAGAGTGGACCACGCCAACGTGTTGCTGTGGGCTGCGAATATTGCAAGGATCTTTGAAAGTGATCCATGGGTGGCCTGTTTCAAATAACATGCCAAGCATCTTGCGCCATAACTGCTGTGCAGGGATCCTGCGGAATGGCTTCAACTCACCGCGATCTGCTTTTTGCTCATAGGCAACATAAGCTTCTTCAAAGGCTTTACCGTACTTGTCATGCAAGTCGGGGGTATTTGATGGGGAGAACAAAGTCCAATCGCCGTTTTCCATGACGCGCTTCATGAATAAGTCAGGAATCCAGTTGGAGGTATTCATATCGTGGGTACGACGACGGTCATCACCAGTGTTCTTGCGCAATTCCAAGAATTCTTCGATATCCAAATGCCATGTTTCTAAGTAGGCACAAACTGCACCTTTACGCTTACCACCTTGGTTCACGGCAACCGCAGTGTCATTCACCACCTTTAAGAATGGCACGACACCCTGGGATTTACCGTTAGTACCTTTGATATGACTTCCTAAGGCGCGAACGTTAGTCCAATCGTTACCCAAACCACCGGCAAACTTCGATAACAAAGCATTCTCTTTCAATGCCTCATAAATACCATCAAGGTCATCATCGACAGTTGTCAAATAGCAGCTGGAGAGCTGTGGACGGGTTGTAGCGGAGTTAAACAGCGTTGGTGTACTGGACATGAAATCGAATGTCGAAAGGATTTCATAGAACTCAATCGCACGACGCTCACGGTCAAGCTCATTTAAGGACAAGCCCATTGCTACACGCATAAAGAAAGCCTGTGGCATCTCAATACGGCGCTCTTCAATGTGCAAGAAATAGCGGTCATACAAGGTTTGCAAACCAAGGTAGTTGAACTGTAAGTCACGGCTAGCATTTAATGCTGCGGCCAAGCGTGGCAAGTCAAACTCGCGCATCCGTGGATCGAGCAACTCAGCGGAAATACCTTCGTTGATGTACTTCGCAAAGTAAGTACCGTATTCAGACTGCATATCGCCTTGCAATACCTCATGACCCAAAATTTCTTTTCGAATCACATGCATCAAAATACGGGCGGTTGCCTGGCTGTAGGCGGGATCTTTTTCAATCAAGGTACGGGAAGCCAAGATTGCAGAGTCATATACTTGCGCCATTGGCACGCCATCATACAAATTCTTGATGGTTTCGGTGATGATTGGCGTGGCATCAATTTGATTGCCCAAGCCTTCGCAAGCTGCCTCAATGACAGTGCGCAATGCGGCCATGTCTAACCACTTCTCGACGCCGTCATCCGTCACTTTGATGCCAGATTCGCCAGCTTGATTAGCTACCTGGGTTTCTTGAGAGGATTCCTGTTGGGCCGCACGTTCTTGATTGCGTTTTTCACGATAGAGAACATAGGCGCGGGCAACATTGTGCTCGCCGCTACGCATCAAAGCCAATTCAACTTGGTCTTGAATATCTTCAATATGGAATGTGCCGCCATTTGGACGGCTACGCAATAAGGCACGAATTACGGAATTGGTTAATTGCTCAACCTGCTCACGCACGCGTGCTGATGCAGCACCTTGGCCGCCATTCACCGCTAAAAATGCTTTGGTTACAGCAATTGCGATTTTAGATGGTTCAAATGCCACCACCGAGCCGTTGCGGCGAATGATTTTGTAATCAGACAATTGGGTTGCTTGCGTGCCACCAACACCACCAGCCACAAAACCGGCTGAAGGGGCTTGATTTATCGCCCCTGCAGGACCCATTCCTGGGATATTAGCTCCAGTTGGCTGGCCTGCTGTCTGTGGATTTGCGTATGTCATGTTGCTCCTGCTTATATATAGTTATTTGGACAAAAAATCGTTAAAAAACAATGGGGTATTGCGGGATTTAAACACTACATCTAGTGTTTGAAAGTGCATTGGATACTAAGTATAGGGAAATATTCAGTCTTTTGTAAGATATTTATGACAAATATTTATCAGTACTTTCACTAAGTTTTGATCAGTTTTTAGGATCATTTTGGTGCGGAATTTTTAGTCCTTTTTAGGTAAAGGCTAAACAAGTGAGCGTATGCTCACATACAAACAATTGGTCTAGCGAGAAACCAATCCGTATGGCATTTTTTCTTGCGAAATACCTGTCTCTTTTTGGAACTTTGCCCATTCAAAATATTTTCCCGGGTCTGTTTTTCGATCAGGTGCGATATCGCTATGCCCTGCGAACTGAAGATTTGGATAACTGCTCAATAATTTTTGCACTAATTGAGCTAATGATTTGTACTGAATCTCTGTAAAAGGGTTGTTACCATCCCCTTCTAACTCAACCCCAATTGAAAAATCATTGCACTTTTCTCTGCCCATAAATGAAGATGAACCTGCATGCCAGGCTCTATTTCGGGTCGGTACAAACTGAATTAATTCCCCCGTGCGGGTAATGAGGAAATGACTAGAAACTTTTTGATCTGCTATTTCAGCAAAATAGGGATGTGCGCTTGGATCCAATTGATTTTGAAAAAAATCCACAATATGGCGACTAGAATCCTGACTTTTAAATTCGCCTGGTGGAAGACTGATGTGATGAATGACAAGTAAGTCTGGCTGGATATTTTCCAATCTGGCATCTTGATTAGGAGAAGTGCGCCAAGTTGCAGTTCCAATCCAACCTTGCTCATCTAGCGCCTGAATATGCGCTTTCGAACAATAAAAGCGTCCATCATTCTCCACCGCATCTGGTTGAGGTAGATGAACTTTGCAATATTGACATTGCACCATTGCTTCTGGCTTTAGGGCTGCTGGAGCCTTATTGGTATTGGGGTTGGACTTATTTTTGGGATTAATTTTGGCTTGCTTTTTACCCTTAAACCAAAGGTAAAAAACCCCCACCCCCAAAAATAAAAGTAGCCACTTAAACAAGGGTCATGTTCTCTGAAGAATTACTTCCATCACAAAACGACTGCCTACATAAGCTAAGAGTAAAGCCGTGTATGCGCTCAATACCCAACGAATCGCAGCTCTGCCGCGCAAACCCACTCGCCAACGAGCTATGAGTAAGCCTGCAAATAAGAACCAAGAAACTAGAGCAAAAATGGTTTTGTGGTCAAAAACCAAGGGCTTTCCAAACAGCGTTTGGGAAAATAACAAGCCAGAGAACACCGTTAAGCTTAAAAGTGCAAAACCGACGTAGAGCAAATTAAATAGCAGGCTTTCCATCGTCATTAATGGTGGCAAGTCTTCGAGCCAATGGGATGCACGACTATTCGGAACGATGGCTAATTGACGGTGTAAGGCGCGATCCTGAACACTCATCAGCATGGCATGCATGGCTGCCAAACTGAGAAGTCCCACTGAAATTGTCGCCACTATAAAGTGCCCTTTAAACCAAGGATCAGATACAGCCTTTGGAGAAATCAAGGTTCCAGGAAATAAACCTGGAAGTAAGGCGCAAACAAACGCGAACACCAAGGCCATCCAGCGCAAACTTGAGATTGGCAAAAACCAGGACTGGAACCAATAAAAAGCAAGGCCCACCCAGGCTATCAAGGATAAATCTTGGGCAAAGCCGAATACAAATCCCTGAGAGGTAAAGACTGAGTCATGAAGGACAATCGCATGGATCAGTAAAGCTACAAAAATAGTGGCCTGCACAAACCCGGTAAATAGGGGAGACTCAAGGCCATCCTTGGCTTTAAAGCTCAAAACGAGCAAAAGAAGTAAATAAATTAGAGATGGAAGCCATCCGTAACTTGAGTAACCTAAAATATCCATCTGGAAAGTCTAATCGATAAATGCTAGAGAACCTCACCGACCGTCTATCTCGCGTTGTGAAAACAATGCGGGGACAAGCCCGCCTTACTGAAGCCAACACCTCAGAAATGCTACGGGAGATCCGTTTAGCCTTACTGGAGGCCGACGTAGCACTACCAGTAGTGAAGTCACTACTAGAACAAATCAAATTTAAAGCCCTTGGCGAAGAAGTGGTTGGTAGCCTTAGCCCTGGCCAAGCCCTGGTTGGCGTAGTTCAGCGCGAACTTGCCCAAGTCATGATGGGCGACACTCAACAAAGTGGTGAGCTGAATTTAGCCACCCAACCTCCCGCAGTCATTTTGATGGCGGGTTTGCAGGGTGCGGGTAAAACCACCTCCGTTGGTAAGCTGGCGAAATGGTTGCAAGAAAAAAAGAAAAAGAAGGTTCTGACTGTTTCTTGTGACGTCTATCGTCCAGCTGCCATCGAGCAGCTAGAAACGGTTACTAAGCAGGTTGGTGCAGAATTTTTCCCGAGTAACATCAATCAAAAACCAAACGATATCGCTCTGGCAGCCCTAGACTGGGCGCGCCGTCATTATTTTGATGTCGTATTGGTGGATACAGCTGGTCGTTTGGGTATTGATGAAGCACTCATGCAAGAAATTAAAACCTTGCATGCGAGCTTAAATCCCATTGAAACCTTATTTGTAGTTGACGCCATGCTGGGTCAAGATGCTGTCAATACCGCCAAAGCCTTCCATGAAGCCCTACCCCTTAGCGGCATCATCCTAACGAAGTTAGATGGCGATTCCCGCGGTGGTGCTGCCCTTTCTGTTCGACAGGTAACTGGTGTGCCACTCAAATTTATTGGTGTGGCTGAAAAAATGGATGGCCTTGAAGCCTTCGATGCAGAGCGCATGGCGAACCGCATTTTGGGTATGGGCGATATTTTGGCCTTGGTTGAACAAGCGCAGCAACATGTTGATGTCGCTAAAGCTGAGAAGTTGGCAAGCAAAATTTCGAAGGGTGGGTTTGATCTCGGAGATTTTCGTGATCAACTCCTGCAAATGCAAAAGATGGGTGGCATGGCTAGCTTGATGGATAAACTCCCAAGTCAAGTCGCGCAAGCGGCATCCAAAACCAATCTCAGCAATGCTGACAAACAAACTACCCGCATGCGCGGCATTATTGACAGCATGACGCCGCGTGAACGTAACAAACCTGAACTACTCAAAGCTAGTCGCAAACGTCGTATTGCTGCAGGTGCTGGCGTCGAGGTTCAAGAGGTCAATCGCCTGCTTGCCCAATTCGAGCAAATGCAAACCATGATGAAGCAATTCAAAGGTGGAAAAATGGCGCGCACCATGGCAACCATGGCTGCGAAAGGAGCCGCCAAAGGTATTGGCGGTCTCTTTAAGAAATAAACTTCAGATCTAGATCGAATTAACTAATTGCGTTTTTGGCTGCATGAACAGCTGCTATCACTTTTGCTTTGATCTCTGCCAGCGGAATGTTTTGGGACTCAGCATCAGTACGGCCTTTAAATTCCACTTGTGAATCGGCTAGACCGCGATCACCAATCACTACGCGGAATGGCGCACCAATCAGCTCCCAATCGGCAAACATTGCACCTGGACGCTCACTGCGATCATCCAAAATTACATCGATGCCAGCAGCAAGCAATTCATCATGCAGTTGATCACAAGCAAGCTTTACTTGCTCAGACTTGTCGTAAGCCATTGGGCAAATCACCACCTCAAATGGTGCCATGGAAATTGGCCAAATAATGCCGCGCGCGTCATGACCTTGTTCAATCGCTGCACCAAGCAGACGAGTAACCCCAATGCCATAGCAACCCATGACCATTGGCTGCGCTTTTCCTTGTTGGTCCAAGTAAGTGCATCCCATTGCCTCAGAGTAGCGAGTTCCCAACTGGAATACGTGGCCAACTTCAATGCCACGACAGATATCCACTATTCCTTTTCCATCTGGAGAAGGATCGCCAATCACTGCATTGCGAATATCTAACACTAAAGGCTCTGGTAAATCACGGCCCCAATTGACGCCAGTCAAGTGATAACCTGCTTCATTGGCACCGCAAACAAAATTCGCCATATTAGCAACCGTACGATCAGCTACCACTGTGACATCGGCGCTAATGCCAACAGGCCCCAAATAACCAGCGGGTGCCTTACAAGCTTGCTGAATTTCTGCTTCAGTAGCAAAGCGAGATTCAGCCATTCCAGGAATCTTGCTGGCCTTCACTTCGTTGAGCTCATGATCACCGCGAACCAACAGCATAAAAAGAGCAGCTGGGCCTTTTTCTTGATCAACCGCAAACAACAATGACTTCACTGTTGTATCAAGAGCTACGTTTAAGAACTTTGCAACATCTGCGCAAGTGGTCTTGTCAGGTGTGGGCACCTTAGCCATTGCCGCACTAGCTGCAGCTCTTGCGGCTATCAATGCCAGAGATTCGGCTGCTTCTAAGTTCGCTGCGTAATCCGAATTTAGGCAATACACAATGGCATCTTCGCCAGTGTCAGCAATCACATGGAACTCTTGACTACCAGAGCCCCCAATTGCCCCGTTATCTGCTGTCACGGCACGGAACTTAAGCCCCATGCGGTTGAAGATACGAGTGTAGGCATCAAACATAATTTGATAGGATTTCTTCAAACCTTCGGTATCACGATCGAATGAGTAAGCATCTTTCATACTGAACTCACGACCACGCATGATTCCAAAACGTGGGCGACGCTCATCCCGGAACTTGGTTTGGATCTGATAAAAATTGATTGGTAGCTGCTTGTAACTCTTAATCTCGTTACGAGCCAAATCAGTCACTACCTCTTCTGAAGTTGGCTGAATTAAAAAGTCGCGATCATGACGATCTTTAATGCGCAGTAGCTCAGGACCCATCTTTTCCCAGCGACCTGTTTCTTGCCAAAGCTCAGCAGGTTGAATCATTGGCATCAGCAATTCTATTGCGCCAGCACGATTCATTTCTTCGCGAATGATGTTTTCCACCTTGCGAATGACTTTCAAACCTAGCGGCAAATAGTTATAAACGCCTGCGCTTAGCTTGCGAATTAAACCTGCTCGCACCATGAGTTTGTGCGAAACCACCTCAGCGTCAGAGGGGGCTTCTTTGAGCGTGGGGAGAAATGATTGTGAAGCTTTCATGTATGGATATAATCAAATCATTGATTTTAAAGGATTTGAGGCACGATCATGCTTGACCGTGAAGGGTATCGCCCCAATGTCGGCATTGTCCTCCTCAACAGCCATAACGAGGTTTTCTGGGGAAAACGCGTTGGGCAGCATTCGTGGCAGTTCCCTCAGGGTGGGATTCAGCATGGCGAGAGCCCTGAGCAGGCCATGTACCGCGAATTGCATGAGGAAGTTGGCTTGCTGCCAGAACATGTCCAAATTATTGGACGGACTAGGGATTGGCTTCGTTATGACGTCCCTGAGGAGTATTTGCGCCGTCAAAACTCAACTCGCTTGCACCGCACAGCCTATCGAGGTCAAAAACAGATCTGGTTTCTTCTGCGCCTAGTAGGGATAG
>CAIMPQ010000111.1 GCA_903843315.1 uncultured beta proteobacterium | reverse complement strand
TGGTGCAGGGGTTGACTCTGTACTCTCAGGTGATCGTCGTGCAGTGGTATTAATGAATATCGAACCCGACGCAGATTTACCAAATCCAGTACAAGCTCGTGCAGCTTTGGCAAAAGCAAGCACCGTGATTGCATTGAGTGCTTATAAGAGTGCTGATTTGCTCGAAGTGGCGGACGTGATTCTGCCGATCACCCCATTTAGTGAAACCGTTTCTACCTTTGTGAATGCAGAAGGCACGGTGCAGACTGTTCAACCATCCGTGAAGCCTTTGGGTGACTCCCGTCCAGCATGGAAAGTGCTGCGTGTGCTTGGAGGTCTATCGGGCTTGGATGGTTTCTTGTTCAATTCGCCTGAAGAAGTCTTGGGTGAAGCTCTGAATGATACTTATTGCACTCGTTTGAATAATCAAGCTACGAACAACGCGATTATTAATGGCAAGCTTGCTCCATTTAATGGTCTTGAGCGCCTTGCTGATGTCAATATTTATGCTGGCGACCAAATTGTCCGCCGTTCATCTGCTTTGCAATTAACGCGTGATGCCAAACGCGGTAATCAGGCCGGTCTGAATCAGATGCTGTTTGCTGAGCTCGGATTGAAAGAGGGTGAGGCAATTCGTATATCCCAAGGTGACCAGTCTGTAGATATGCCAGCCACATTAGAAGTGAACCTAGCGCCAGGTGCAGTCAGAATTTCTGCGGGCACGATGGCAAGTGCGAAATTGGGATCGATGTTTGGTCCGGTAACCGTTAGTAAGGCATAAGGTACGAGATGGATAATTTCTTGAACCTCATTACCACTCAAGGTGAGGCTATTTTTGGCTCCTTGTGGCCGCTCGTTTGGGCCTTAGTACGGATTGTCATCATCGTATTGCCGATGTTTGGCTGTGTGGCTTACTTAACCCTCTGGGAAAGAAAGTTAATTGGCTGGATGCATATCCGCCTAGGCCCAAATCGTGTTGGTCCCTTAGGCTTATTGCAACCAATTGCTGACGCTCTGAAACTCTTGATGAAGGAGATCATTGCTCCTGCAAAAGCGAGTAAGGTTTTGTACTTCATTGCGCCCATCATGGTGATCATGCCTGCATTTGCTGCATGGGCGGTGATTCCATTTCAAGCGAAGATGGTTTTGGCTGATGTGAATGCTGGCCTTTTGTACATCATGGCCATTTCATCGATTGGTGTGTATGGCGTTATTTTGGCCGGCTGGGCATCTAACTCGAAGTATCCATTCCTAGGTGCAATGCGAGCTTCTGCACAGATGATTTCTTATGAGATTGCGATGGGCTTTGCTCTAGTGACAGTGTTGCTGACCTCAGGCTCACTAAATCTGAGCGCCATTGTTACGTCCCAAGATCAAGGTTACTTTGCCAGCATTGGCCTGAACTTCCTTTCATGGAATTGGTTGCCTTTATTCCCCATGTTCTTGATTTATTTCATCTCTGGCGTTGCTGAAACCAATCGTCACCCATTTGACGTAGTAGAGGGCGAATCAGAAATTGTTGCTGGTCACATGGTTGAGTATTCAGGTATGTCCTTTGCGATGTTCTTCTTGGCTGAATATGCCAATATGATTTTGATTGCAGCCGTTGCCTCAATTATTTTCTTAGGCGGCTGGTTGCCGATCGTTGATTTGCCAATCTTGCGGGATATTCCTGGGTTCTTCTGGCTATTTGGCAAAACGTTTTTCCTCTTGTCTTGTGTGATTTGGTTGCGTGCCACATTGCCACGTTATCGCTTTGACCAAATCATGCGTTTGGGTTGGAAGATCTTCATTCCCATCTCAGTCTTCTGGGTGGTTGTTATCGGCGCGTGGGTAGTATCCCCATGGAATATCTGGAAATAAGTTGATCAATCATGTTTAAGAAAATTTCCCAATTCCTCGATAGCCTGATGCTCAAAGACATCTTGACTGGTATGTCTATTACCGGTCGCTATCTTTTTAAGCCAAAAATCACTATTCAGTATCCAGAAGAAAAGACACCTTTGTCACCGCGTTTCCGTGGCTTGCACGCCTTGCGTCGTTACGAAAACGGCGAAGAGCGCTGTATTGGTTGCAAACTCTGTGAAGCAGTCTGTCCAGCCTATGCGATCACTATTGAAACTGCAGAACGTGATGACGGCACTCGTCGTACCAGTCGCTATGACATCGATTTAACCAAATGTATCTTCTGTGGCTTTTGTGAAGAAGCTTGTCCAGTTGATGCGATTGTCGAAACCAATATCTTTGAATACTTTGGTGATAAACGCGGAGACCTGTACTTCACTAAAGAAATGCTGCTTGCCGTAGGTGATAAGTATGAAAAAGAGATTGCTGCAAACCGTGCAATTGATGCACCTTACCGTTAATCGAATAAAGCACAACTAATATGACATTCGATCCATCTACATTATTCGCTGTTTTCTTTTACGGCTTTGCAGGCTTGCTGGTGATTTCTGCCGTGCGTGTGATTACAGCCCGCAATCCAGTGCATGCTGCACTTTTCCTAGTATTGGCTTTCTTCTGTGCATCTGGTCTCTGGATGCTGCTCAAGGCCGAGTTCTTAAGCCTAGCCTTGATCTTGGTATACGTAGGCGCAGTTATGGTCTTATTCCTTTTCGTAGTGATGATGCTAGATCTCGACATAGAGCACTTACGCCGCGACTTCAGAAAATACTTACCCGTAGCCTTTTTAATGGGCGCCGTCATTGTTCTCGAGTTATCGATCGTGATCATTCGTAGCTTTATTGGTACTAATGCCCCGGTACAACCGATGCCAGAAGAAATGATGGCTAACAATACCCAAGCTTTGGGTATGTTGATCTTTGTTGACTATGTTTATGCCTTCGAAGTTGCCGGTGTCATCTTATTGGTAGCCATTATTGCTGCGGTGGCTTTGACTTTACGGAATCGTAAAGATTCCAAATCCCAAAACATCCACGAGCAAGTCAATGTTGTTGCTGCTGATCGGATGCGGATTGTGAAGATGGACTCAGATATGGCTGCAAAGCAAGACTCTAGAGGGGAGAAGAAATGAATATCACTCTCGCTCATTACCTAGTTCTTGGTGCAATCCTATTTGCGACTAGTGTTGTTGGAATTTTTTTGAATCGCAAGAACATCATCGTGCTCTTGATGGCCATTGAATTAATGCTTCTCGCGGTGAACATGAACTTTATTGCCTTCTCTCATTATTTGGGGGATATGGCAGGTCAAGTATTCGTATTCTTTATTTTGACTGTGGCAGCTGCTGAAGCGGCTATCGGTTTGGCAATCTTGGTTGTGCTCTTCCGTAAGGTGGACACCATTAATGCTGAAGACCTGGACCACCTAAAAGGCTAGTCATGCAATTCACCTTAAATATCCCCATTCTCTGTGCTATTCCCCTGGCGCCATTAGTTGGCTCCATGATTGCCGGTATCTTCGGTACTAAATTAGGCGGTAATCGCATTGGTCATGGTGCATGTCAATTTGTAACGATCCTTGGTGTAACGATTGCTTTTGTTTTATCTTGCAATGTGTTGGTGCAAGTCATGGATGGCTTCTATTTCAACGGTACCGTATACCATTGGATGGAATTAGGTGAACTCAATTTAGATATCGGCTTCCTCATTGACCCATTAACCGCAACCATGATGTGTGTGGTGACTTTTGTGTCACTCATGGTGCATATTTACACTATTGGTTATATGCAGGGTGAAGAGGGCTATAACCGCTTCTTCTCTTATATCTCTTTATTTACTTTCGCTATGTTGATGTTGGTGATGAGTAATAACCTATTACAACTGTTCTTTGGCTGGGAAGCCGTTGGCGTTGTCTCCTATCTCTTAATTGGTTTCTATTTTGAGCGCCAATCAGCAGTTTTTGCCAATATGAAAGCCTTCTTAGTAAACCGGGTGGGCGACTTTGGCTTCATTCTGGGTATTGGCTTATTGCTTGCAAGCACAGGCTCCATGCAATACGACGTGATCTTCTCTCAAAACACCGCATTAGCAGCGCAAACCTTGCCGGGTACTAGCTGGAGTTTAGTAACGGTGATTTGCATCTGCTTGTTTATCGGCGCAATGGGAAAATCAGCCCAGTTCCCATTACATGTTTGGTTGCCAGACTCGATGGAAGGCCCAACACCAATTTCTGCATTGATCCATGCTGCAACCATGGTGACTGCTGGCATCTTTATGGTGTCACGTATGTCTCCTTTATTTGAGCTTTCGGATGTGGCATTGAGCTTTGTCCTCATCATCGGCTCGATTACGGCTCTCTTCATGGGTTTCTTGGGTATTGTGCAAAACGATATCAAGCGCGTCGTGGCGTATTCAACCCTATCTCAATTGGGTTACATGACAGTTGCCTTGGGGGTATCCGCATATCCAGTAGCCATTTTCCATTTGATGACCCATGCATTCTTCAAGGCCTTATTGTTCCTTGCAGCGGGTAGTGTCATTTTGGGTATGCACCATGAGCAAGATATGCGCAAAATGGGTGGTCTCTGGAAATACATGCCACTCACTTGCCTAATGATGTTGCTTGGTAATTTGGCTCTGATCGGCACACCTTTCTTCTCTGGCTTCTATTCTAAAGATTCCATTATTGAGGCTGTTGCTGCTAGCCATATTCCTGGCTCAGGCTTTGCTTACTTTGCAGTCATGGTGAGCGTCTTTGTTACGGCCTTGTATTCATTCCGTTTGTACTTCTGGGTATTTCATGGCAAAGCACGTTGGGGCCATACTGATGCCCATGCGCACGATCACGATGATCATGCAGAACAGGGTGATGACCATGCGCATCATGGTTTAGCTCCTGGCCAAAAGCCACATGAATCCCCGTTTGTTGTGACATTGCCATTAATTCTATTGGCAATCCCATCGGTCATTATTGGTTTCTACACCATTACTCCACTGTTATTTGGAACGTATTTTGGCGATTCCATCTTTATTGATATCGCACGTCATCCAGTGATGAAGGAGCTTGAGGATGAATTCCATGGTCCGATTGCCATGGCGATCCATGCGTTTACGTCGCCAGTATTGCTATTGGTTGTTTTGGGTGTGCTGACTGCAGCAATTGGTTACCTGTGGGCTCCTAAATTGCCTGCTAAGGTCGCAGAAACTTTTGCACCCATTAAAAAACTGTTCGACCACAAATACTATCTGGATGAATTGAATCAGTTGGTATTTGCAAAAGGTCTCATTTGGATCGGTAGTTTCTTATGGCACCGTGGTGACCAAAAGATTATTGACGGTTTCTTTGTTAATGGCAGTGCGCATGCAGTAGGGCGCTTTGCCGGCGTAATTCGCCATTTGCAATCCGGTTATCTCTACCACTATGCCTTCGCAATGATTGCGGGCTTAGCGGTATTGTTAGCTTGGGTTTTGTACGCTTACCTGCCTTTTGTTCGCTAGGCCTTTGTTACTTAAGTAGCCATTATGATTCTTTCTTACGCCATCTGGACCCCGATTGTTTTTGGACTCATTATTTTGTTCTATGGGTCTGAGAAGCCATCCGCCGGTGTGCGCTGGTTAGCCCTGATTGGTGCCGTCCTCGGATTCATTGCAACACTGCCTTTGGTCTTGAGTTTCGATATTGCCAACCCTGGTATGCAGTTTGTTGAAAAAATGAGTTGGATTCCACGCTACGACATTAACTATTACCTCGGTATCGATGGTATTTCTGTATGGTTCATCGTACTGACTGCGTTTATTAATATTTTTGTAGTGATCGCTGCTTGGGAAGTCATTGATACCAAGGTTTCTCAATACATGGCTTCTTTCATGATCCTATCAGGATTAATGATTGGCGTATTTTGTGCGCTGGATGCTTTGCTGTTCTATGTATTCTTTGAAGCGACTTTGATTCCGATGTACATCATCATTGGTGTATGGGGTGGTCATAACCGCATTTATGCTGCCTTTAAGTTCTTCCTGTATACCTTGCTTGGCTCTTTATTAACCTTAATTGCCATGCTGTACTTGTACAACGTCACCAATACCTTTGATATCTTGGCCTGGCATAACGCGCGTCTCGATATCGTTGAGCAAATTCTTCTATTCTTTGCATTCTTTATGGCGTTTGCCGTAAAAGTGCCAATGTGGCCTTTGCATACTTGGTTGCCTGATGTACACGTTGAAGCACCAACTGGTGGTTCCGTAGTCTTGGCGGCCATTATGTTGAAACTGGGAGCTTATGGCTTCTTGCGTTTCTCCTTACCGATTGCGCCAGATGCAAGTCAATATCTCGCTCCATTTGTGATCTTCTTATCCTTAGTTGCAGTCATCTATGTTGGCGCGGTTGCTTTAGTCCAAAAGGATATGAAAAAGCTGGTGGCTTATTCATCAGTAGCCCATATGGGTTTCGTTACTCTCGGCTTCTTCCTCTTTAGCCCGTTGGGTATTGAGGGCGGTATTGTGCAAATGATTTCCCACGGCTTTGTTGCTGGTGCCATGTTCCTTGCAATCGGCGTTCTTTACGACCGTATGCATACCCGTCAAATTGCGGATTACGGTGGGGTAGTACACCGGATGCCTGCTTTTACTGCCTTTGCAGTATTGATGGCGCTGGCAAACTGCGGCTTGCCGGCAACTTCAGGTTTCGTTGGTGAGTTCATGGTGATCTTGGCTGCCGTTGACTATGACTTTGTCATTGGTATCTTGGCAGCGACTGCCTTGATTCTGGGGGCTGCCTATTCATTATGGATGGTCAAACGGGTGTTCTTCGGCGCCATTACGAATACCCATGTTGATGAACTCAAAGACCTCAATGCTCGTGAATATTTCATGATGGCTGTCTTAACCATCTGCGTCATTGGTATGGGTGTATATCCAAAACCATTTACTGACATCATCCATCCAGCTGTGATTAATCTGCTACAGCATGTTGCTGTAAGCAAACTCTGAGTAAAAGCAAATGCAAGCATTCGACCTATACGCCATCCTGCCGGAACTCGTTCTACTGGTAGTTACCTGTCTTTTATTGGTAGCTAGCGTGTATGTTCCCGAGAGAGTCACCTCAACTCCTGGGGTAGAGCAGGACATCTTTCACACTCCACGTGGAGTTGGCTTTGTTTATTTCTTTTCGATTATTTTGCTGGTCTATTTGATTATTGCCTTGATTGGTCGCATGGGCGATCCTTCACTCGTCGCAATGAATGGTTTATTCCAGTCAGACCCATTTTCTAATCTGTTGAAAGCGTGTTCCTGCGGCGCTGTCTTAATTAGCTTGATTTACTCTAAGCAATATTTGATGGATCGTGCACTGTTCCGCCCCGACTTTATTGTCTTAGCTTTGCTCGCTCTACTGGGCCAGTTTGTATTGATTTCAGGCGCAAACCTATTAACTTTATATCTTGGCCTTGAACTGATGGCGTTGCCAACCTATGCCTTGGTTGCCATGCGGCATAGTAGTGAGAAGAGCGTTGAGGCGGGCATTAAGTACTTCATTCTAGGTGCACTAGCTTCTGGATTCCTGTTATACGGTATGTCGATGCTGTATGGCGTCACCGGCTCCTTAGATTTAATCGAAATCTTTAAGACTGTTGCTGATCCTCGGGTTAATCATTTGGTAATGGCTTTTGGTTTGGTATTCATTGTTTCTGGTTTGGCTTTTAAACTCGGTGTGGTGCCATTTCATATGTGGGTACCTGATGTTTATCAAGGTGCGCCCACTGCCGTAACATTAATGATTGCAGCTGCGCCTAAGCTGGCTGCCTTTGCTTTGTTGTTCCGCTTACTGGTTAATACCTTGTTGCCACTCCTGGGAGACTGGCAGCCGATGCTGATCTTGCTTGCAGTGTTATCACTGTTTGTAGGTAACATTACGGCGATTGCTCAAACAAATGTGAAACGCATGTTGGCTTATTCGGCCATTGCACAGATGGGCTTTGTGCTACTAGGCATGCTGTCTGTTTTTGATGATCATGCATTCAGTGCAGCGATGTTCTATGTAATTACCTATGTACTCACTACTTTAGGAAGCTTTGGCTTGTTAATGGTTTTATCTCGTAAAGGATACGACTGTGAAACCTTATCTGGACTTAAAGGTCTAAATAAGACACACCCTTGGTTTGCCTTTATTGGCTTAGTCATGATGTTCTCTCTCGCGGGTATTCCGCCTACGGTAGGTTTTGCCGCTAAATTGGGAGTCTTAGAAGCATTAGTAGATGCTGAGCACACTTTCATTGCGATCATTGCAGTGATGGCCTCATTGATTGGCGCTTTCTACTATTTGCGCGTTGTCAAAGTCATGTACTTTGATGAGCCAGAGCATGAGATTACAGTTACGGGCTCAGGCATTGCTAAGGGCATCTTGAGCTTGAACTGCATTCTGGTTTTGGTTCTCGGAATTGTGCCAGCAGGTTTGATGACGATTTGCTTGGATGCCATGCGTCGCACCTTGTTGGGCTCATAAGACTTTAAAATATCCAGATAAAGGCTCCTATTTGGGGCCTTTATTATTTTGTGCTGGGCTATCAGATCGCAACTAAACTGACATCTGATTTTTGTAAGATATTCTGTTTAAAAATACCGAACTATATATGACTGAAAAATCATTCGAAGACCTTACTTCTGGAGATGCCCATTTGCGGGAAGAACGCATTTCTGGCGAAGATATTTATGGCGGCATCTTCTTAAATATGAAACGGGATAAGGTTTCCTTGCCAGATGGTGGGGAAGCTATTCGGGAGTATTTAACCCATCCTGGAGCAGTTGCCATTGTGGCGCTACTAGATGATGGCAGGGTGCTCTTAGAGCGGCAATATCGCTATCCCATTACCAAGTCTTGTATCGAGATCCCAGCGGGTAAATTAGATGCATGCGAAGACCATCTGCTATGTGCAAAACGGGAGTTAGAAGAAGAAACTGGATATACCGCGCAAAAGTGGAGCTTTATTCGTCGCATCCATCCAGTGATTTCCTATTCAACGGAATTTATTGATATCTATTTGGCTGAGGATCTCAAGCCTGGAAAGAGCCACCTCGATGCGGAGGAGTTTTTAGACGTCTTTGCCGCCCCACTTGAGCAACTGATGGCTTGGGTTGAGAGTGGCGAGATCACAGACGTTAAAACGACTATTGCGACCTATTGGCTGGACCGTTATCGCCGAGGCCTAGTCAGTCCGAAGCCTACTATTAAGCCAACTGAGAAGCTTAATAAGTAGGCAGTAACTAATCCCGATTAAAATAGTGGCATTGAATTTAGCATTTTTGCCCCTATATATAGTTTTATGAAAGTTTATAACCTTGCTTGCCCACTAGACCATCGCTTTGAAGGATGGTTCGCCTCAGAAGAGGACTGTCTTGCTCAGCAAGACAAGGGAATGCTTGCC
>CAIMPQ010000110.1 GCA_903843315.1 uncultured beta proteobacterium | reverse complement strand
GCACACTTATTCGGAATGCCCGTCGTGAGAAAGAGTTGAATAAACCTCCAAAAGCTTATCGAGAAATCTTCCGCGTCCTAAAAGATATGGGGCTGTAATTTTTCTAAACTCTTTCTAAATCTTCAGCTTCATCGCCGGAACTTCAATCCAACGATACAAATAATTTGCGGCGATAGTGCTACACCCCACTACCCCAAGCATTAAAGTAATAGCAAGTGGGCCGCTTTCAAGGGTATGCAGATTAGTGGCAATGTAGAGGGTATTTGCTAGCAAGATAAACGCAAAGTGAATCAAAAAGGCACTATAGGAACGCGGACTGCCCCAGGCAATGGCTTTCAGTAAAGATGATGAGTTTGTCTGCTGGGGTGGGTAAGGCATATTCCCCCAAAACAATAATGCAATCGCTACAAACCAGGCCAAGAAGTTTCGTAACCAAATTTGGTGAAAGCTAGAAATCACAATCATGGCACCAATAAGGCATAAGGCTGCCCTTGCTAAGCGATTCACACTCTGGTTTTGAAAGCCTTTTGCCAAATACGCTAGCACCCCTAATCCATAGGATCCAATGAAATAAATAAAATAAGCCTCATAGGTGCCAGAGCGATTAAAAAACAGCAAAGAACTGACAGCCAAAACACTGATGATCCAAATGATCGACTGATAACGCGGGAATGAAATCAGCAAAATAGCTAATACTGAATACAGCTGCCAATCAATCGCCACATACCAAGCACCAGCCGAAATGGAATCAAGCCCCAAGATCCCCTGAATAAAAAAGAGATGGGCTAAAAATTGAGAAAGGGTTTCAGATTCACCTACGAACTCATCATTCACCCAAAAGCGCGCAATATACGCACAAGCAATCGTGAAGATCAATGCGGCAGCATAAGGAGCAAAGAGTCGCAAATAGCGATTCAGTATGACCTTTAATAAGCCATGCATGCTAAATTTGACATCGGCATACCGACTCAAAGATTGGGCAGCCAAATAGCCGGCCATTACCAAGAAAATCTGAACTGCATAACGCCCATACTCAAACAACCAAGTCATCAGTCCAGGCAAGACTTTGCGCGCATCTTCCGCAATCTGCCCATAGCTAGAAAGATGATGAAGGATGATTAAAAGGGCTGCGAGAACCTTTAGAAAATCAATCAGAAGTAATGGCGAAGATTGCTTCAAACTCTACTTCGCCATCACTTTGATTTCGGCTTGGCCTTACCCATTAAAGAGGCTAGCAAAGGGTTTGCCTCTGCCAGCTCTTTTTTAGTTTTAGCCTTATCTACCGCCCCAAACTTAGGTACCTTAGCGGCATTCTTCATGCGCTGAGCAGTCGCTAGGGCTAAACTTTTGTACAGGTCGGTTTTTTTCATTGACATGAGGAGGACGCTTTTTTACTGACTACTTTAAATGAATTTATTTAGTTACCGATTTAGCAACTGAGCGTGCAGCAAAGCCCAAGAACAATAAAGACCAACCTTGCAAAAGCAATTCAATCGCAATCAATAAACCTGGCAGCCATAGGCTAGATTCTGGGTAGCCATTCATGATGAGAACACCCATCAAAATAGAGAGCGCTGCAGAAAGTAGTAGCCAGATCCATTCACCAAAATGACGGTGCTGAAATGCAGAAATGAAACGCAGTACGCCAGTGACAAAGAAGATTGCAGCCAACCATAAAGTAATCACTTCAAGCGCTGGAATCGGAAATGCCCATACATACAATGCGCCAACGATATAGAGAACTGCGAATACCAGTTGTACGCTCACACTCTTCCATCCTGAAGACTGAAATGCATGCGCGCCTTGCAAGATACCGCCGGCAAATAGAAAGATACCTAAAACATTTACTGATACAAATGAGAAGAGCACTTGGCCAGCAACGCCAATCATGCCCAGTACGATAAATAAGATGCCAAGGCCAATTAGGGCACCAGGAACTTTGGCGGCCGCCCCTAATACTTTTGTGCGGATGTCCTGAATTTGAGTGCTAGATAGTTCTGTCATAAAGGGCTTTCTTTTGAGGTTGAGTGCTGCAATTAAAAATCAAAAAGATGCTAGTTAAAGTGCTACTGCTTATAAAGTGTTATCAACAGAATCAATAAATTCTCGTACGGTACGGTTAAATGCTGCTGGTTGTTCAATATTAGACAGATGCGCTGCATCCTCCAATACCACCATCTTAGAGCCATCGATTAAACGATGCAGCACTGTACCCTGCTCTACTGTACACGCTGGATCATATCGCCCTGAAAGGACCAGGGTGGGCGTTTTGATTTTTAGCAACATCGTACTTTGTGCCATATCTCGTACTGCGCTGCCGCAGGCTATATAGCCATTGACATCAGTACCTAAAATCATTTGACGTACTTTTTCAATTTCTTGGGGTGCACGCTCAATAAAGGGTGCAGTAAACCAACGCTGAATAGTGCCATCCACTAAACCGGCAATACCTTGGGTTCGG
>CAIMPQ010000109.1 GCA_903843315.1 uncultured beta proteobacterium | reverse complement strand
GTTTACAAAAGAAATGCGATCAACTGAGTTTTCGCATACCGATACTTGGCAGATTATTTCGCCTAGCGACGCTCACCTATTGGTGTCGAACATTAGGGCATCTCCTCGATTCAGGATTGGCACTACCGGATGCATTACGAGTGACCGCACAGTCCTCAAATCACTGGCTCAGCCATGACTTCAGTGCAGAAATTTTTAAGCACCTCACTCGAGGCTGGCCGCTTGGCGAAGCGCTCGTGCGGGCTGATCCACAACATCATTTATTTGATCGTGAAACTCAACAATTGCTGCATATAGCCTCTGAAAGTGGCTCACTTCCAGAGATGCTGAAAAAGCGTGCGAATGCTTTAGGATCTCAATTAAGTGGGAGACTAAATACCCTTAGTCAGAGCCTAGAGCCTTTACTCATTATCACCGTCGGTATCGTTATAGGTGGCCTTGTCATAATCTTATATCTACCGATATTTAACCTAGGACAGATTGTTTAATGAATGCACTAGCCATTTTCGACCTTGTTCGTATTTTGTTAATTTTGATATTGGCTTATTTAGCCTACATCGACTTGCGCACCTTTCGACTGCCCAATGCCCTCACCATTCCGCTAATCATTTTAGGAATTTGTTTCAATAGTTTTTCAAGCCTTCAATTTGTAG
Organism: uncultured beta proteobacterium; assembly: GCA_903843315.1. Taxonomy (GTDB): domain Bacteria; phylum Pseudomonadota; class Gammaproteobacteria; order Burkholderiales; family Burkholderiaceae; genus Polynucleobacter. The sequence goes on along the minus strand of CAIMPQ010000109.1, from coordinate 4,248 downwards.
TGTTATCCGATTCCATCATTGGCGCTCTGGTTGGGTATGGAATTCTCTGGCTTTTAAATGGTCTCTATCGGTACTTTAAAAAACAAGATGGTATAGGCATGGGGGATGCCAAGCTGTTAGCTGCGCTTGGTGCTTGGCTTGGCTGGGAGGCACTACCCGGCATTCTTTTCTTCGCCTCCCTTACTGGGCTTATTGGCGGTTTAGTTTGGCTTAGGCTAAATAAACAACATCCCGGGTCAGCATTTCCTTTTGGACCATTTTTGGTGATTGCTGGCATCATTGAGTTGTTATGGCCACTGCTTCTTCAAAACCTATTTCTGATCAATCAGACTTAAGCTCTTTAAAGGGGCAACTTCCCCTGATTGGCTTAACAGGTGGAATTGGCTCCGGAAAAACGGCTGTCAGCGACCAGCTAGCCAAATTGGGTGCGGGTATTGTCGATACCGACTTGATTGCCCATCTTATTACCGCATCAAAAGGGATTGCTATTCCCCTGATTGAGAAACAATTTGGCGCGGAATTTATCGACCCAGATGGGGCCCTTAATAGAAGCAAAATGCGTAGCCTGGTCTTTGAAAACCCCGAGGCTAGAAAAGCCTTAGAGGCAATTACTCACCCCCTGATACGGGAAGAAACCAATAAACAGGCGATGCGGTTGGCTAAAGAGGGGGTGCCTTATCTCGTATTTGTGGTTCCCTTGCTGATTGAATCAGGCACCTGGCTAGGGTTAATTGACTGCCTGGTAGTGGTGGACTGCCCCGAAGAGACACAAATTAAGCGAGTGATGCACCGCAGCAATTTAACCCGAAATGAGGTAGAAAGAATTCTTACTGCCCAAGCCAGCAGACAAGAGCGACTAAGTCATGCAGATATGGTGATTGAAAACCAGGGCAGTCTTGTGGACTTGGAGACCGGTGTACAAAGCTTGCACCAAAAAATATTACAGATTCAGAAAGAGAAGACAAGTTCGTCATAGAATATGGGCTTGTGATTGTCTACGAATATCCCTTCAATGAATTAGTTCGAAGCATGCTTCGGCTGGAGTATTTGTTCGCCCGCTTTAATCACTTCATTCGCTCCGATGATCCAGAACTGCATCACAATGCGATCTCCATTTTGTTTGATCTTGGGGATATTGGGGCGCGTGGAGATATCAAGTCTTTATTGCTTAAAGAATTTGAACGTCAAAAATATGCACTGAATGGCCTAAAGTCATCGCAAAAGGTTGACCAAGAAGCGCTGTCACAAACCCTTACCAATATCGATTCCGTTGCTAGCAGCATTAATCAATCAACAGGTAGGCCTAACTCGGTGATTACTGAGAGTGAATGGCTAAATGCGATTCGCACTCGGTTGAATATTCCTGGTGGCACTAGCCCGATTGATCTGCCGAGTTATCATGCGTGGAAAAACAGTCCCTCGACTGAACGTCGTAAACTATTAGAAAATTATGTCAGCCCACTTCTGCCGTGGCAGGATGCATGCCAATTATTTTTAAGATTATTAAGACAGTCTGGCGAAGCTAAGGATGTTGTTGCCCACAATGGCTCATTCCAACAAGCGCCCTCAGGCAAGGTGTATCAATTAATGCGCATTTCAGTAGAAGATGACACCCTCTTTTCTGAAATCAGCGCCAACAAATACTTACTCTCAGTTCGTTTCTTAAAGTCTGATAGAGATAGAAAAGCGCAGCCTGTTAATACAGATGTACCGTTCAAACTGACCCTTTGTCAGTTCTAGACTAGAAACCTTCTAAGGCACTCCAGCATTGGCCAAGCGGCTGGTAATAAGGGCTCCACACTAGGGGTTTCTGATGCAATGAATTCCCAAGATAAGGCCTGACCTTCGCAACCCGTTGGCGTGCCAGTCCAGTCGCGGATGATACTGACGTACAAGCGAACAAAGGCGTGTGGATAATCATGTTCCAACACGGTTAGCTCTTCGCTAGACTGAATATCAATTCCCAGCTCTTCCTGCAATTCACGTTGAAGCGCCTGAAAAACAGTTTCACCTTTTTCTACTTTTCCTCCAGGCACTTCCCAGTAGCCAGCATATGGCTTTCCTACTGGTCTTTGTCCTAAAAGATAGCGCCCTTCTGAATCTAACAAAATTCCTGCTGCAACAACAGTGATCGGGCGTTTGGTTTCACTCATTAAGACAAATCCTATTCAGCGTGTGAACCCGCCCAATGCTTTGCAAATTGCCAAGCTACGCGGCCTGAGCGAGAGCCCCGCTCTAATGCCCAGACCAAGGCCTCAGAACGTGCAGCCTCAATTTGGGCGGCAGTTAAACCGAAGTGAGTTAGCCAATGGGCAACGATAGCCAAATACTCATCTTGTTTTGGGGGATAAAACGAAAGCCACAATCCGAAACGCTCCGATAAGGAAATCTTTTCCTCCACTACCTCACCAGGGTGAATCTCACCATCATCGCTATAAGCGTAGCCTTCGTTATCTTTCATATACTCAGGTAATAAATGACGCCGATTTGAAGTGGCATAAATCAAAATATTGTCGACTTGAGCCGAAACTGATCCATCCAGGGCAGATTTCATTGCCTTGTATCCTGACTCACCCTCATCAAATGACAAATCATCGCAAAAAACAATGAAGCGTTCTGGTCGCTCAGCCAAGATATCGGCAATGTCAGCTAAGTCTGCTAAATGCTCTTTCTCCACCTCAACTAAACGTAGCCCTTGGCTAGCAAACTCATGCAAGCTGGCTTTGATTAATGAGGACTTCCCAGTCCCCCTAGCCCCCGTCAATAAAATATTATTAGCAGGCTTTTTTTGAATGAAATGATTGGTATTGTCTCGAATGGCATCCCGCTGACGATCAATATTCTTCAGGTCATCAAAAGTAATATCCGAGACATGCTTTACTGGTTGCATAAAACCAATGCTGCCAAAAATACTGTCACGTCTACGCCATCTAAACGCAGTAGAAGATTGCCACTCTTTCTCAGTTAAAGGCTTAGGAAGGAAGGTTTCTAGGTGATTTAAAAGTTGCTCTAATTTTTCATTCATCTTGATGCCAGTCTTTAAGAGCGATAGTCTGCATTGATAGAAACATATTCGTGGGATAGGTCACAAGTCCACAGGGTTTGAGTGGCGGCACCTCTCCCCAACTCAACCTTGATAGTAATTTCTTCAGCCTGCATTACCCTTTGGCCATCAGCTTCTTGGTAACTTGGGTTACGTCCACCGTCTTTGGCAACCCAAACATCTCCTAGCCACATTTGAACTCGGCTCACATCCAAGTCGGTAATGCCTGCATAACCAATGGCCGCCAAGATACGCCCCAAGTTTGGATCGCTAGCAAAAAAGGCGGTTTTTACTAAAGGGGAATGGGCTACAGCCTTCGCCACTAAGAGGCACTCTGCCCGAGTTTTACCCCCCAACACCTCTATCGTCATGAACTTGGTAGCACCTTCGCCATCACGGACAATCATTTGTGCTAACTGCCTGGCCAAGGCAATAAGGGCTTCACGGACAACACCATAGCTTGGATCTGTCACAGATTGAATCTGCACTGAAGATTGTCCTGTTGCCATGACGATAAAAGAATCATTTGTTGAAGTGTCACCGTCTATGGTGATGGCATTAAATGAGAGGTCGGCGATTTCCCGGGTAAGACTACTCAATAAGCCAGGAGCAAATCCAGCATCGGTAGCTACAAACCCCAACATCGTCGCCATATTCGGATGAATCATCCCGGCACCCTTAGAGATTCCGGTGATAGTGACCAGGCCTGTGGGAGTAGATACCGTTACTGAGGCCGCCTTAGGTTGGGTATCCGTAGTCATGATGGCCTGCGCAGCATCAAGCCAGTTATCCGCACCTAAATTAGCGATGGCTTTTGGCAAAGCATGAATAATTTTTTCAACCGGTAGAGGCTCTAAAATCACACCTGTCGAAAACGGCAGAACTTGCTCTGGATGAATCTGGAGATCCTTAGCCAAGGCAGCACAAGTTTCTAAAGCATGTTTCATGCCGGATTCGCCCGTACCAGCATTCGCATTTCCAGTGTTTACCACCAGGGCACGTATTTCTCCATTACGCCCTTCTTGCGCTAAATGCTCACGACAGATCTGGACTGGTGCAGCACAAAAGCGGTTGAGGGTAAAAACACCTGCAACCTGAGATCCAGGGGCTAAAGTCATGACTAACAAATCTTTACGATTGGCTTTCTTGATTCCAGCTTCGGCAATGCCCATCTCAAAACCTTGAATTGGTTTGAGGTCGGCCTT
>CAIMPQ010000108.1 GCA_903843315.1 uncultured beta proteobacterium | reverse complement strand
GTTGAAATCTTCCGCCGCCATGGCAAGCGTATTCGATCGCTTACTGAGCCGGGTAAACGGATCCTTCTTTCTATTGAACGAATTTTAGATGAAGTGGAAACACTCAAGCGAGTGGGTAAAGATTATGCTAGTCAGGATCAAGGCAACCTTGTTATAGCGACAACGCATACACAAGCGCGTTATGCCCTTCCAAAAGTACTCACTGAATTCACTAAGCGCTTTCCAAAAGTGCGCGTCAGCATTCAACAAGGAAATCCCGGACAAATTGCGGAGTTGCTTACCCATGATCGGGCGGATATCGCAATTGCCACCGAAGGCATCGCCAACACCCCTGGAGTCCTTGCGCTACCCGGCTATCAGTGGCAGCACGTTGTGATGGTGCCATTAAGTCACCCGCTCCTCAATCAAGCTACAGTGACCTTAGAGGAAATTGCGAAGTACCCCATCATTACTTATGACAAAGCATTTGCTGGTCGTAGCAAAATTGATGCCGCATTTGCACAGCGAAATTTAAGCCCAGACATTATTCTGGAAGCAATTGACGCCGATGTGATTAAAACCTACGTAGAAACTGGCATGGGTATCGGTATTGTTGCCGGCCATGCCTATGACCCCGATAGAGACCGTAACCTTAAAGTTATTCAAGCTGGGCATCTGTTTGGGAATAACGTAACGCATCTCGGTGTAAAACAAGGTGCTTACCTGCGCTCCTTTGTATACACCTTCATTGAGCTCTTCTCACCAACGCTCACTAAGAAAATAGTTGAGCAAGCAATGTCTAGCGAATCGGATACGTACGAAATTTAAGTCTTTAGGAAAACTCACGGACTGAATCGTCGTTTGAGTGGTGCCTCGGGGCGGACTCGAACCGCCACGCCTTGCGGCACCGGATTTTGAGTCCGGCACGTCTACCAATTCCATCACCGAGGCAGGTGTTTGCAGTGGAAATTCTGCTTACTTTGATACTTTCTTACTGCTAAGACATGAGAGTGTAACAAAAAAAGCCTGGTTACTCCCTACCTTGGGGCTAGAAGCCCTTAAAATGAGGTCTTCTAGCCAAATTATTAAAAGGACTTACCCGTATGGCCGGCCACTCGAAATGGGCCAATATTCAGCACCGCAAAGGTCGTCAAGACGAAAAACGCGGCAAGATTTGGACCAAACTCATTAAAGAAATTACTGTTGCTGCCAAATTAGGTGGTGGTGATATTGCTACTAATCCCCGCTTACGCTTGGCTATCGACAAAGCCAAAGACTCCAATATGCCCAATGACAATGTGCAACGCGCTATTCAGCGTGGCACTGGCTCGCTTGAAGGCGTGAACTATGAAGAGATTCGATATGAAGGCTATGGCATGAATGGTGCCGCCATCATTGTGGATTGCTTAACCGATAATCGTACGCGTACCGTTGCAGAAGTTCGTCATGCTTTTAATAAGAATGGCGGCAATATGGGCGCTGAAGGTTCTGTGGCTTTCCTCTTTAAGCATTGCGGCCAAATGCTATTTGCACCTGGCACAAGTGAAGATCAACTTATGGAAGTTGCTTTAGACGCAGGCGCCGAAGATGTCATCACCCATGATGATGGCTCTTTTGAGGTCTTGACTCCCGTCCCGGATTTCACAAAAGTACAAGATGCTATTAGCAAAGCCGGATTGAAGGCTGAATTCGCTACCGTAGCAATGCGTCCTGAGACAGAAATTGCACTTGAAGGCGATCAAGCTGAAAGTATGCAAAAGTTATTGGATGCGCTTGAAAACCTCGATGACGTTCAAGAAGTCTTTTCGAACGCAGCTCTTTAACCCTTTATTACCTCTTCTATTATGAAAATTCTTCTGATTGGATCCGGTGGTCGTGAGCATGCATTAGCCTGGAAGCTTGCTCAATCACCACAAGTGCAAACTGTCTTTGTAGCGCCTGGTAATGGCGGCACAGCTACTGCTAAACAAACAGCTGCTGGAATTGAGAATCTGCCGATATCTGACTTGCAAGATCTGGCTGACTTCGCTAAGCGTGAAAAGATTCATCTCACCGTCGTTGGTCCAGAGGCACCATTGGCGGCTGGCATTGTCGATGTGTTTCGCAACAATG
>CAIMPQ010000107.1 GCA_903843315.1 uncultured beta proteobacterium | reverse complement strand
TTGGCTAAGGCTGAACGTAGCCACGCTAATAAGTTCACTAAGACCTTAGAAGCACACTTGGCAAACGTTTAATATTTCTACTTTGTAAGTAGCTTCTGTTGTAAGCATTAAAAAAGACTGCCTCGGCAGTCTTTTTTATTTACCGAAGCAGCTCGGTGCAGAAGTAATTCTGATCTTGAATTAAGCCTTCTTAGCGTAAGCAGAGCACCAGCCCTTACCAGCCACTTGTTTGCCAGCAAACAAAGCACATCCACCAGCAGCAGCGCCCACTTTACCCTGGAACAAAGCGCAGTTATCGCAATCTTGACCAGCAGCATACTTAGGGTATTTTGCTTTATCTACAGCTGTTGCATTGGCTTTGTAACCCAAAGCAGAAGCTTGTGGATCAGTTTCAGCAACCATTGCTTGAGCTTGAACTTTACCGTTCAAGGCTAAGGTGCAAGCACCAGCAGCGGACAAAATCATAAATTGGCGACGACTATTTTTCATGGGGGCTCCAAAAAATAAAACAGTGAACGATATGCAAGCAATCTGCACTCTTAAATCCAAGTGAGATCATAGTGGAGAAGAATTTGAGGCGCTAGCTAGTGCGTAAGCCAATGATTTATATACAAATATAGTTGAGAATTATTCTCATACAAGCAATGGTCCTGCAAACACCCTTGGCGCGCTTACTTCCAACCCTTTAACTCTAAACAAGTAATACGGCGTTTAAGATATACGCCATCAGGAGTGTCGGGATAGGATTGGGCGCAATCTTTAACATCCGCCTTGTAATTTGTGGGATTATTTTTTGCAGGGTCCGGATGTGTAGTCGGAAATCCCCCGCACGCTGTAAGCGTCGACCCCATTAATGCAAAAACGAATACTCCTGCTTTCCTCGTAGTGATCATTTTTTGATTAACAATATCTGAGATCAATTTAGCGCTTCTCTAGCAAAGATAAAAACTCGCGACGCAGATTAGGATCCTTTAGAAAGGCACCCCGCATGACGCTATTGACCATCTTCGAATCACGATCTTTCACACCGCGCCACTGCATGCAAAAGTGATCTGCATCCATCACGATGGCCACACCGATCGGTTTAATTTTCTTCTCGAGCATATCCGCCAATTCAACAACAGCCTCTTCCTGAATTTGGGGTCTACACATCACCCACTCGGTTAATCGCGAGTACTTCGATAAACCAATCAAAGCGGATTCTTTGCTTGGTAATACGCCAATCCAGATGCGGCCCATGATGGGACACAAATGATGCGAGCACGCGCTTCTAATGGTGATTGGTCCAACAATCATGAGCTCATTTAAACGACTGACGTTGGGGAACTTCGTCAAAGTAGGCTGCACTACATAGCGGCCATTAAAGACCTCTTGAACATACATCTTGGCCACACGTTGACTGGTATTTTTGGTGTTGTGATCACTCTGCGTATCAATCACGAGGCTCTCAAGCACTGCCTGCATCTTTTCGGCCACTTCATCTACTAAACCTTCCAACTCCCCTGGCCTAATAAATGCAGCAATATTGTCATTCGCATGAAAACGTGCCTTCTGAGCTTCAATACGTCTCCGAATCACTACGGATAAAGGTAAACCAGCATCCTCTTTTTTGCTTACTTTTTTAGTTGGTGTCTTAGCTGCTGTTTTGCTGACTACTTTAGTAGCCACTTTTTTGGTGGGCGTTTTCTTCAAAGGTAATTTTTTGGTCGGCATGTATTGTCTCGAGTAATTTTTTTATTTTATTGTTGGTAAATACTTACTGCATTAAATCTGGAAAAAGAGGCTTACTACACAAATTAAGCCAAGTAACCAGACGATCGATCTCGCTGTTGGCCAATTAGCAACATAGCAAATTAAATAAGCAACGCGTGCGGCTACAAATCCCAAGGCTAGTAAATCGATCCTGGCTTGTGGGGCATTAGCGATGTGGGCGATGATGACTGCCGCAAAGAAAAGAGGGAGAGATTCAAATAAGTTGGCTTGTGCAGCATTAGCTCTTGCTCTAAATCCTGTTTGTTTTAATAGCCATTGTCTTGGCATGGCGTTGTCGTAACCCTCAAATCCTTTTTTAGCAATCCCGGCAGCCACATACGGAAATAGCCCCATAAAGAGAAGGCATGTATAAGCAATGGTCATAGTCAGCTACTTTATAAAGAGGTGGGTTACTGCGTAGTCTTTTTAGAACCGATACGACTTTCGGTGCCATTCATTAAATTGCAAATATTACTGCGGTGGCGCCAAATGAGTAAAAGGCAAACAATCAGTAAGGCAATCCCCATCGGCTGAAACCCAAACAAGAAAACAAAATAGATCGGACCAAAGATTGCTGCTGCTAATGCAGCCAAGGAGGAGTAACGCATAAACGTGGCAACGATGATCCAGGTAGCTAATGTAGCCGCGCCTAAAATGACATTCACGCCAAACAATATTCCACAGGCAGTAGCAACGCCTTTACCCCCTTTGAATCCATGAAACACCGGAAATAAATGTCCTAAAAATACGGCCAGGACTACGCCGCATAAAATCCAAGAACCCATGGTGGAAGTTAATGATTGGTCACCCAACATGACACGTGCCAACATCACTGCAAAATATCCCTTCAGTGCATCACCAATTAAGGTCAAGACAGCCGCCAATTTATTGCCAGTGCGTAATACATTGGTCGCCCCTGGATTACCAGAGCCATAGGTATGGGGATCGGGCAAGCGCATGCATTTACTAACCACTACCGCAAAAGAGATAGACCCAATTAAATAGGCAAGCGGAATCAGTAAAAGGTCGAGGGTGAAAGTCATAACGCTATCTTAAACACTTATTGAGTTTTCATGAGCCACGGGGATGGTGCTGCTGATGAATCGATTTCAGGCGCTCTCTTGCCACATGGGTATAAATCTGCGTAGTAGAAATATCCGCATGACCTAAAAGCAGTTGCACCACTCTCAAATCAGCACCATGATTGAGTAAATGGGTGGCAAAGGCATGTCGCAAGGTATGCGGGGATAAGGCTACAGGAATATTGGCAAGCGTGGCATAGCGCTTAATTAAAGACCAAAATGCCTGCCGAGTAAGCCCGGTACCCGTATGACGTCCAACGAACACCGCATCGGTTGTATTGCCCTCTAGCAATGGGGTGCGAGCTTCAGCCAAATATCTTCTTAACCATTGTCCCGCTTCACCACCAAATGGCACTAAGCGTTCTTTGCCGCCCTTACCGTTCACTACCCGCACTACCCCTTCATTTAAACCTAGGGCTACCGTTTTTAAAGAAACAATTTCTGAAACACGCAGACCACTGGCATACATGAGTTCCAGCATCGTGCGGTCCCGCAGACCCAAAGGGGTATCAATATTAGGAGCATTGAGTAAAGTCGTAACTTGATCTTCACTCAATGTCTTTGGGAATCTCAATGCTTGCTTAGCTGCACGTAAACCAATACAAGGATCATTTTTTACTAAATTGATGCGCAGTGCATGACGATAGAACCGTTTGAAGACTGTCAAACGGCGATTAGCAGTAGTGGCTTTATCTGCACGACGAAACGCAATGTAAGCTGTGAGATCTTTTTCCGTCACGCCGTAGAGATCAGCACCGGAGTTCTGATAGAGCCATTGGGCAAGGAGCAATAAATCTCTGCGGTAGGCTGCAAGGCTATTTTGTGCCAGCCCATCTTCTAGCCAGCAAGCATCACAGAAGCGTTCAATGGCCTCTTGGCTTGCTTCACCAATTTTAGGTCCAGCATCAATAGTGGCAGCCATAATTGAAATTAAGGAAAGAATTATTCCTTGATTTACTTTGTAGCCTCTTCCAGCTTTTCAGCCAACCAAATTTTCATCAATGACTGATAAGGCACATCAAGTTTATTTGCCTGTAACTTAATGTTTTCTAAAAAACCTTGAGAAAGTCGAAGTGAAATAGAGGCCGTTGTAGGCTTAAGATTTGGCATTGTGACAATCGCTGCCTTCGATAGATCAAAGTAATCAGAAGTATCATTCTTTTCCCAAAAAGAACGCTCATCCTTTTCACTCTTAAACTTTGGTATCGCTTTACTAGGCTTTTTCATAAAATGCCCTTTCTCTTCTACTCATTGGCCTTGCTGAAACTACTCGAATCAGAGTCGCTTGTTTGCGTATAGTAAATACCACCGACAGAAGTCTGCCAACTGAGCTAACTCCAAGCGCTACATAACGCCTCTCTTCAAGACTATGTTTTTCGTCGCCAGCCACTAATAATGGCTGATTAAAAAATATTCCTTCAGCCTCACCCTGGGTTACGGCATGCTTCGCATCGCTTTTATAAGCATTACCAGCATCCCATTGAAATCCAGAAATCTTATCAAGGTCTATCATTAATGTATATTATCATAATATACATAATCCTACCATGCAAGTGGTTATAGTGCCACTCGCCATGGCATTAGTCACGGAAATTATTAAAGCCCAATGGAGCTTCGGTGACTTCCTTACGCAATAGCGCCATGACTTCCTGTAAATCATCGCGCTTACCACCGGTCACGCGCACGGCATCACCCTGAATACTGGCCTGCACTTTGATTTTGCTATCTTTAATAATGCGCACCACTTTTTTGGAAAGGTCTGAAGTAATCCCTTTCTGAATCTTCATGGTTTGTTTACGCTTATCGCTACCGATCGTTTCTGTTTTGTCATCCTTCAGATAACGTACATCCA
>CAIMPQ010000106.1 GCA_903843315.1 uncultured beta proteobacterium | reverse complement strand
GGTGCAAGCTTGCGAGTCTTGCGACAAGTGGAACATTTGCGTCCTGGTATGACAGTGCTGGTGCGAACACGAGATGATGCTGACATTGCTAAGCTGCAAGCTGCTGGCGCCACAGAGGTAGTACCTGAGTTAATTGAAGGCAGCCTCATGATTGCCTCCCATGTTTTATTAATTATGGGTGTTCCAATGCGGAAGGTAGTCAGACGCATTACTAGTGCACGCGAAGAGCGCTATAGCCTATTAAGAGGTTATTTCCGTGGCTCAGCCGACGACGACTTTGGTTCTAATGAATCTTGGCGTCTGCATGCGATTACGTTGTTGCCGCACTCTCAAGCAGTTGGCAAAGCCCTGGGCGAGCTTCATCTTGAGAGCGACGGCGTTAATGTGCAAGCTGTGCGCCGCAAAGAGGCCAACTCAGATTATGTCAAGTTAGTGCTTAGCCCTGAACTAATCCTGCAAGCGAATGACATTTTGGTGATCTCAGGTAATTCAGAGGCAACCGATTTGGCTGAAGCGAAGTTACTCTGAGATCTATCGATCTTGCCGATTACTTCTTTTTCTTAGCAGTTGGAGTTTTGCGAGTAAGTAATGGCGCTAAGTAATGACCAGTAAAGCTCGCTTCGTTCTTAGCCACTTCTTCAGGCGTGCCGGTAGCAATAATTAAGCCACCTCCAGCGCCGCCTTTAGGCCCTAAATCAATTATCCAATCGGCAGTCTTAATCACATCTAGATTGTGCTCAATGATGACGATTGTGTTGCCTTGTTTCTTGAGAGTTTGGATAACCGTTAATAAAAGTTGAATGTCATGAAAATGCAAACCGGTTGTTGGCTCATCCAAGATATACAGTGTTCTGCCAGTATCCCGTTTGGATAACTCCAAGGAAAGCTTTACACGTTGAGCTTCGCCACCTGACAGGGTGGTAGCGCTTTGCCCAAGCTTGACATAGCCAAGGCCAACATCCAGTAGGGTTTTCAGTTTACGTTTAACGACCGGCACAGCTTCAAAGAATTCATGAGCTTGTTCAATCGTCATTGAAAGTACTTCATGGATATTCTTGCCCTTGTAGCGAATATCTAAGGTCTCCCGGTTATAGCGTTTTCCATGGCACACATCGCAAGGTACATACACATCTGGCAAGAAGTGCATCTCTACTTTGAGAACGCCGTCGCCTTCACAAGAGTCGCAGCGACCTCCTTTAACGTTAAAAGAGAAGCGGCCAGCTTCGTAGCCTCGCTCACGTGATGCTGGAACACCTGCAAAGAGTTCTCTAATAGGTGTGAAGAGCCCCGTATAGGTGGCGGGATTTGAACGAGGTGTTCTGCCAATCGGGGATTGGTCAACACTAATGACTTTATCGAAATGCTCCAGACCCTTGATTGCATCATGCGCTGCCGGCTCTGCATTAGAGCCATAGAGATGATGAGCCACTGCATGATGCAAAGTATCATTGATTAATGTCGACTTCCCAGAGCCAGATACGCCTGTTACGCAAGTGAGTAAGCCAACTGGAATCTTTGCATGTACCGATTGCAAGTTATTACCGCGTGCACCGATGATCTCTAAAAAGCGATCATTTACAGGGATGCGTTTTTCAGGAACAGCAATCGCTTCGCGACCAGAAAGATAGGCCCCAGTTAGCGAGTTGGGATTTGCCTCAACCTCTGCCGGAGTTCCTTGGGCAACAATCTCACCACCATGAACGCCTGCACCAGGGCCAATATCAATGACCCAGTCAGAGGCACGAATCATATCTTCATCGTGCTCAACCACTAAGACACTGTTACCTAAGTCGCGTAAGTGTTTCAGGGTACCGATGAGTCGATCATTATCACGCTGATGCAGACCAATAGAGGGTTCATCCAAGACATACATCACGCCCGTTAAGCCAGAGCCAATTTGGGAAGCGAGGCGAATACGCTGGGCTTCACCGCCAGAAAGAGTATCAGCACTGCGCTCAAGTGATAGGTAGTCCAGACCTACATCGTTCAGAAAGCGTAAACGAGCGCTGATTTCTTTCACAATCTTATCGGCGATTTCTCGTTTGGCGCCTTTAAGCTCAAGCGCTTCGAAATATTCTTTTGCTTCTTTAAGAGGTAGGGCGCTGATTTCATAAATGGCACGCGATTGTTTTTTATCACCCACTTTGACAAAGCGCGCCTCTTTGCGAAGACGACTTCCATTGCATTCTGGGCAGGTCTGAACATTTTGATAACGCGCGAGTTCTTCGCGGACCGTCATCGAATCGGTCTCGCGATAGCGTCGTTCAAAGTTCGCTACGATGCCCTCAAAGGCATGTTCACGAATACTATTTTTGCCACGTTCGTTAATGTATTCAAACGGAATAGTGACTTCCCCAGAACCCAATAAGACGAGATCCTGCTGCTTCTTGGAGAGAGTCTCAAATGGTTTCTCTACGTCAAAGCCACCATGCTTAGCAAGGGTCTGCAACAGTTTGAAGTAGAACTGATTGCGGCGATCCCAGCCTTTGATAGCGCCGGAGGCTAGTGATAAATCGGGGTGCGCCACAATCCTTTTAGGGTCAAAGAAAGATTGATGTCCAAGACCATCACAAGATGGACAAGCACCCATCGGATTATTAAATGAGAATAAACGCGGCTCTAATTCCTGAAGCGAGTATGAGCAAATCGGGCAAGCAAACTTGCTAGAGAAAATCATTTCTTTGCCGGTATCCATATCGACGATCATGGCTTTGCCGTCAGCAAGACGGAGGGCGGTCTCGAAAGATTCGGCAAGACGTTGCTGAATATCAGGACGCACTTTAATGCGATCAACTACCACTTCGATTGAATGCTTATCGTTTTTCTTCAGAACTGGTAGTTGGTCTACTTCAAATATTTCTGCTTTAGCGGCATTGGCCGTGCCGCCACCAGAGCGCACACGAAAGCGAACAAAGCCTTGAGCTTGCAGGTCCTGGAAGAGATCGACGAATTCGCCTTTGCGCTCACTCACTACGGGAGCAAGAATCATGAGCTTGGTATCTTCAGGCATTGATAGAACGGTATCGACCATTTGAGAAACGCTTTGCGCTTCTAGGGGAAGATCGTGATCTGGACAATGGGGCGTTCCTGCGCGCGCAAATAGTAAGCGTAGGTAATCATGAATCTCTGTAACTGTGCCAACAGTCGAGCGAGGATTGTGACTCGTTGCTTTTTGTTCAATCGAAATCGCTGGTGAGAGCCCTTCAATCGTATCGACATCGGGTTTTTCCATCAACTGCAAAAACTGACGCGCATAAGCAGAGAGTGACTCTACGTAGCGGCGTTGACCTTCCGCATAGAGGGTGTCAAAAGCCAATGAGCTCTTACCTGAACCTGATAAGCCAGTCAGCACGACAAGTTTCTCTCTAGGAATGTCTAGATTGATGTTTTTGAGGTTGTGGGTGCGTGCACCACGGATCTTAATTTCGTTATTCATGATTTTTTAGCGTAACTTGTTAATATAGCTCTTTCCCATGAATCCTTCTGAACTCCGCTCTACTCTGGCCTTAGCAGGCATCTTTGGCCTCCGAATGCTGGGCCTTTTTCTGCTATTACCGGTCTTTAGCATCCATGCCCGAGGCTTGCCTGGTGGTGAGCATGCTCTCTGGGTGGGCTTGACGCTGGGCATCTTCAATATCGTTCAGGCTTGCTTTTACATTCCATTGGGCCGTTTATCGGACCGAATTGGTCGCAAACCAGTGGTTTTATGGGGTCTTTCCTTATTTGTAGCTGGTGCCCTCATCTGTGCCGCCAAGGATGACTTGCTCTGGATAGCAATTGGCCGGGGCGTAATGGGGGCAGGAGCAGTTTCTGCAGCGATTTCTGCCTGGGTGGCAGATTTAACCCGTGAACAGGTTCGCACCAGGGCAATGGCATTAGTGGGCGGCAGTATTGCTTTGTCATTTGCCTTATCCCTAGTAATTGCTGCTCCGATTTATCAGGTCATTGGCTTAAACGGAATTTTTATTGTCTTAGCTATTCTGGGTGTGCTTGCGATGTTTGTAACTTATTACGTTTTGCCAACGAGTAAGCCTGAAGTCAAAGTGCAGCAAGCCTCTTTAAAAGAAGTGTTCCTTCGTCCAGACTTGTTGCGCTTGAATCTTGGCGTGTTTGTATTGCATGCTACACAAGTGGCGATGTTCTTGGTTGTGCCACGCCTTTTAGTGCAGGCAGGTTTGCCGCTCTCATCACATTGGGAAATTTATCTCCCAGTAGTACTTCTATCATTTGTCTTCATGGCCCCAGCAATTATTTACGGTGAGAAGAAACAGCGCTTACGTTTGGTATTGCTAATAGCTATCATTTTATTATTCATTGCTGAGGTGGTATTTACTCAAGCTACATCGGTAATGATGATTGCTCTTGCGCTATTGATTTACTTTGTAGGTTTTAACCTGCTTGAAGCTTTGCAACCTTCTTTGGTGTCCCGTTTTGCAAAAGAATCGAAGGGTACCGCCTTAGGCGTGTATAACACCACACAGTCAATTGGCCTATTCTCTGGTGCTGTAATTGGGGGTTATTTGATGGATAGCCATGGTGATTTATCGGTCTTTGCCATGGGTGCCGCCCTCTTAGTTTGCTGGCTTATAATTGCCTGGTCTATGGGTGAAATGCCTGCGAGGTCAGCAGAATCAAAGGCAGTGGCCTCAGAGACTTAGCCTTAGCTTTATTTTTTAGTAGTAATAACAGTAGTATTTTTTCTTCGGGAGACAACATGGCTTCGGTAAATAAGGTCATCATCGTAGGTAATGTAGGACGTGATCCAGAAACACGTTATATGCCAAGCGGCGACGCTGTTACTAATATTTCAGTAGCAACATCAGATCGCTACAAAGACAAGCAAACTGGCGAAATGAAGGAAACCACAGAATGGCATCGTGTTGCATTCTTTGGCAAGCTTGCAGAAATCGCTGGGCAGTATCTCAAAAAAGGTTCACAAGTGTATGTTGAAGGTCGTTTGCGCACCCGCAAATGGACTGATGCTAGTGGCCAGGAAAAGTACTCCACTGAGATCGTTGCAGAAACAATGCAAATGCTCGGTGGTAAGCCAGTAGGCGGAAGCGGTGACGGTGGCGAAAGCTATGCACGCTCAAAGCCGGCTGAGCAGTCTGCTCCAGCATCATCAAATGCCGCATCACTCGGCGCAATGGATGACGATATTCCGTTCTAAGAATGACTAATGAATTCACTGGTAATTTGCTGGTGAGTTGAATAGCAAAAACCCCTTCTAGGTTTTCCTATAAGGGGTTTTTATTTAGCTCTATTCAAAATAGATTTTTTTACTGGCGTGCATGTCGAATGTTTTCAGGCCATGGCGAGTTGTGATCCGTTCTGAAGGGGTTGATGTCCAGTCCACCGCGTCGTGTGTAACGAGCATAAACAGAGAGTTTCTCAGGTTTGCACTGGCGTTTGATATCGCAGAAGATGGTTTCAACACAATGCTCATGAAACTCGCCTAATTGTCTAAATCCGATGAGGTAACGTAATAAACCCTCTTCAAGGATGGGGCGACCCTGGTAACGGATTTGAACGCTAGCCCAGTCGGGTTGACCAGTTACGGGGCAATTGGATTTGAGTAGGTGTGAAACCAGGCATTGCTCAATCGGACCAAAGTCTTCATTAATGCCAAGCAATGAGGGATCGGCGCTCAGACTCGGTTCAACTTCAATATCGAGGCGATCCATCAAAACACCACCCATTTCTTGCATCCCTTTTTTGGCAACCGGTTCAGTTGGATGAATGCGAGTAGTAATCTTGCTGCCCGCTACTGAAGATAGGTCTGCGATGAGTTTTTCACGAACCTCTGCTTCATCTTCAAAGCGCGTGTTGTTGAGGCTATTGAGATAAAGCTTGAATGATTTGGACTCAATCATGTTTGGCGAGTCAGCTGGAATTTGAAACTCAGCCAAAGCAATCTGGGGTTTCCCTTTTTTATTCAGCCAGCTTAGCTCAAATGCATTCCAAATATCGATACCCACAAATGGCAGGGCTTGACCTTCTTTGAGGCCGAGTTTTTTACGGTTCTCCATTCTTGGAATGGGAAAAAGCAAGCCTGGATCATATTGATCGGGATATTGTGTGTTTTGTCCAAGTGGAAGTATTGCCATGGATTACTCTATTTTGCTTTGGGCCTGTTCGAAACGCCTGATACAACATGGCCGGTAGGTGCTACTGAAGCAGCTGATTGGCAATGTCCAGTTTGATCATCAAAGAAAAAATCAGGTTCAAATTCGCGGAGGAATTCGCTCTTGGATAGACCCCCTAAGAACATCGCCTCATCGACATCAATACCCCAAGCCATCAAAGTGCGAATCGCGCGCTCATGCGCTGGTGCAGAACGTGCAGTAACTAATGCAGTACGAATACGCATGCCATTCTCGCTAGTAGAACGCTGCAGTCTATGTAACGCTTCTAGTAAGGGCTTGAAAGGCCCAGGAGGCAATGGGATATCTACCTTCTTACTCTCATGATCGACAAAAGCTTCAAGCCCTTTATTCTGGAAGACCTGTTCAGCTTCGTCAGAAAAAAGAACGGCGTCTCCGTCAAAGGCAATGCGGATTTCATTGGGATGTGATTCCGCAGTCTTGCTTGATTCTGGATAGACGCGCGCTGCAGGAAAGCCTGCATCAATTGTTGCTCTCACATCATCTTCGTTGGCAGATAAGAACAGGTTGGCATGCAATGAGCGTAGGTAGTGATAGGGAGGGCGTCCTCTAGTGAATACACCACGTTCTAAATGCAAACCATGATGCTCTGCGGAGCGGAAGACACGCAGGCCACTCACAGGATCATTACGAGAGAGAATGACAACCTCTACACGTTGCTCGCCCTCTTCATTAAAAGCTAGGAGCTTTTTCACCAAAGGAAATGCCACACCAGTTTGTGCGGCAACTCCCAGGCGCTCTAGCTGTAGCTTCATGTAGGCGCTATCGTCGGTTGCCTCAAAAATATTGTTTTCTTCTTCAAAATCAAACAGGGCGCGCGAAGAGATCGCAACAACGAGTTTTCCGGTGAGTGTGTATGACATCTGACGAATTACATCTTATTTAAGAAAGAGGCGGTAAGCGGGATTATTGCTTTCGTCCCAATGTGGGTAGCCAAGACTTGCTAAGAAGTTTTGAAATTTCTTCTGCTCATTCTTGGGAACTTGAATACCCACCAGGATGCGCCCATAGTCAGCACCATGATTGCGGTAGTGAAACAAGCTGATATTCCAGTTAGGCGCCATGCTCGTTAAAAACTTCATCAATGCACCCGGGCGCTCTGGGAATTCAAAGCGATATAGCAATTCGTCTTTCGCTAGCGCAGAGTGCCCTCCAACCATATGACGTAAGTGTGACTTCGCCAACTCATCATGGGTAAGATCAATTGTTGCAAACTTCGCTTTAGTGAAGTGCTTTGCAATTGCTTCGCTATCGCCTGATTTTTGGGTGCTGATGCCCACAAATATATGCGCTTCGCTTTGATCGCCAATACGATAGTTAAATTCAGTGACGTTGCGTTTGCCGAGTAGTTCACAAAAGCGTTTAAAGGAACCACGCTCTTCGGGGATAGTGACGGCAAATACTGCTTCGCGGAATTCGCCAACGTCTGCACGCTCTGCTACAAAACGCAGACGGCTAAAGTTCATATTGGCGCCACAAGCAACTGCCACCAAAGTTTTTTTCTTGATACGCTTTTTCTCGACATACTTCTTCATGCCCGCTATAGCTAAGGCCCCAGCTGGCTCGAGGATGCTACGGGTATCAGTAAAGACATCGTTAATTGCGGCGCAGATCTCATCGGTATCTACCAGGATGATTTCATCGACTACTTTTTTGCAAATACGGAAAGTTTCTTTGCCGACTAATTTCACAGCAGTGCCATCAGAGAACAGACCAACATCTTTCATCTCAATCCGCTTGTTGGCTTTAAGCGAACGATTCATGGCATCTGAGTCTGAGGCTTGCACGCCAATCACTTTCGTTTTTGGGCTTATGGCTTTGACGTATTCGCCAATACCAGAAATCAGTCCACCACCACCGATAGCTACAAATACCGCGTCAATGGGCTCCTGGTGTTGCTGAAAAATTTCTTGAGCAATCGTGCCTTGTCCAGCAATGACATCAGGATCATCAAATGGGTGGACAAAAGTCAGACCCCTTTTTTCACCCAAGACTTCTGAATACTTAAAGGCGTCGCTATAGGACTCACCGTGAAGAATAATTTCCACCCATGAGCCGCCTCTGGCCTTAACAGCATCAATTTTTAAGCTTGGAGTGGTGATTGGCATCACGATGACTGCCTTGCATTTCATCTTGGCTGCTGAGAGAGCAACCCCTTGAGCGTGATTACCGGCTGAAGCGGATATAACACCCCGCTTTAGGGCTTCCGGGGGGAGATGGGCCATCTTGTTATAGGCGCCACGCAATTTAAAGGAGAAAACCGGCTGGTTATCCTCCCTTTTGAGTAGGACCTGGTTACCCAAACGCTTAGTGAGTTCTGGAGCGAGCTGGAGCTCTGTTTCCCTGGCTACGTCATAGACGCGAGCCGATAAAATTTTCTTTAAATAGTTCGTTGCCATCCAATGAGCGTACCACGGATGGCTCCTAAGCCCTTAGATTTGCAAGGGTTTATCCCTTTGAGCAACAACTTTCCCCATTTCCTGCCACTATCAGGTTCGCTCAATTAAAATGCTTATTTATCAAATATGTTGCTATGAATGCCCCATTAGCTTTGAATCAGTTGTTAGACGCCGAGGCGGGATCTCCCCGCTTGCGTGAAATTCCCTACAACTACACCTCCTTTTCTGATCGAGAGATTGTTATTCGCTTGTTGGGCGAGGAGTCATGGCGTGTTCTGAATGATTTACGGGGCGTTCGCCGCACCGGTCGTTCTGCTCGGATGTTGTTTGAAATCTTGGGCGATATTTGGGTGGTTCAACGCAATCCATTTTTGCAGGACGATCTATTAGATAACGCTAATCGCCGCCAGCAATTGGTTGATGCCTTATGGCATCGCTTAGGCGAAGTGAAGAAACGCAACAGCGGTGACTCCGTTGATCAAGTAGAAATTTTATTGAGTGCTGCTGATCGCGCAATTGAAAATTTTGCGAATGGCTTTAAGGAAGTCGAGCAAATTCGTAAACGCGCTCGTAAGGAATTAGGACGTCATACTGCTAGCGACAATATTTGTTTTGATGGCGTATCTCGTGCTGCGCACGTCACTGATGCAACCGACTGGCGCGTAGAGTTTCCATTGGTTGTGCTTAAGCCGGATTATGAATCTGAAATTCCGGGTCTAGTTAAAGCGTGTGTGGAATTAGGTCTCACGATTATCCCTCGTGGAGGCGGCACTGGTTATACCGGTGGTGCGATACCTTTATATGCAATGTCTGCAGTAATTAATACCGAGAAGTTGCAAGATATCGGCGGTGTGAAGTCTAAGCATTTACCTGGCGTAGA
The DNA here is from genome assembly GCA_903843315.1 of uncultured beta proteobacterium. Taxonomy (GTDB): domain Bacteria; phylum Pseudomonadota; class Gammaproteobacteria; order Burkholderiales; family Burkholderiaceae; genus Polynucleobacter. The sequence goes on along the minus strand of CAIMPQ010000106.1, from coordinate 2,494 downwards.
CCATGAGGTCTCCACTATCTTTACTGGTGCTGGTGTTGTCACTCGCCGTGTATCTGACGCTGCAGAGCATGCTGGGCTGGTATTTGCGGTTGACCCTACTTCTGCTGATGCAAGCTGCATCGGTGGCAACATTGCCATGAATGCTGGCGGTAAAAAGGCGGTTCTCTGGGGGACTGCTCTCGATAATCTCGTTAGTTGGCGCATGGTGGATCCGCAAGGAAATTGGCTTGACGTTGAACGTCTTGAGCATAACCTTGGCAAGATCCATGACGTAGCAACTGTTCGATTTCAATTAACTTGGTCTGATGGTAATAGTGAGCCTGGTCAACGGATTCTGAAAACAGAATTATTAGAAGTTGAAGGCAAACGTTTTCGTAAAGAAGGTTTAGGTAAAGACGTTACGGATAAATTTTTATCTGGCTTACCGGGTGTACAAAAAGAAGGTTGCGATGGTTTGATTACTAGCGCAACTTGGGTCTTACATCGTATGCCCAAATTCATGCGTACGGTTTGCCTAGAGTTCTTTGGTCAAGCGCGTGAGGCTATTCCGAGTATTGTCGAGATTAAAGCGTACTTAGATGGATTGAGCAAGCAAGGTGGCCCCATCTTGGCTGGCCTAGAACATCTGGATGATCGCTATCTAAAAGCAGTGGGCTACTCTACAAAATCGAAGCGTAATAGCTTGCCGAAGATGGTATTGATTGGCGACATCGCTGGTGATAATGAGGAAGCTGTCGCAGCGGCCACTAGTGAAGTGGTACGGATGGCAAACTTGCGTGTCGGCGAAGGCTTTGTAGCAGTGAGTACTGAAGCTCGTAAGAAATTCTGGCTAGATCGCGCTCGTACTGCTGCGATTGCACGTCATACCAACGCTTTTAAGATTAACGAAGACGTCGTGATCCCCTTGCCACGTATGGGGGAGTACACGGATGGCATTGATCGCATCAATATAGAGTTGTCCCTCAAAAATAAATTACAAATACTAGATGGCCTGGAATTATTCTTGAAAAAGAGTGCCTTGCCATTAGGTAAGAGCGATGCAGAGTACGAAATTCCTACTGCAGAAATCTTAGGGGATCGCGTTCAGCAGGCAGTAGAGCTGATTGCTAAAGTGCGCACCCGCTGGGCTGGCTGGCTGATGCAGATGGATAATTACTTTCCGCAATTGCAAGATTTCAGTTTGCGCGCTTCATGGAAAGAGGAAGTGCGCACTGAATTGCGCATTATTTTCGGCGGCTTGGCGTTTGAACCCATTCTTGCAGAATTAGAAGCAATTCATAAGAACATTTTGCGCAAGCGTGTTTTTGTTGCTTTACATATGCATGCCGGTGACGGAAATGTGCACACCAATATTCCCGTGAACTCCGATGATTACGAGATGTTGCAAGATGCCCATCGTTCGGTTGCTCGCATCATGAAATTAGCCCGCTCATTAGATGGTGTGATTTCTGGTGAACACGGAATCGGCATTACCAAGCTCGAATATTTGACAGAAGACGAGTTAAAAGATTTTCGTAGCTATAAAAATCGCGTTGACCCTGAAGGTAGATTCAATAAGGGCAAACTCATGCCGCATGCGGATTTGAGTCTGGCCTATACACCTAGCTTTGGTTTAATGGGACATGAATCCATCATCATGCAACAGAGTGATATTGGTGCGATTGCCGATAGCGTGAAAGATTGCTTACGTTGTGGAAAATGCAAACCCGTTTGTGCAACTCATGTACCACGCGCTAACTTACTTTATAGTCCGCGGGACAAAATATTAGCTACTTCATTGTTGATTGAAGCATTCTTGTATGAAGAGCAAACGAGGCGTGGTGTTTCAATCAAGCATTGGGAGATGTTTGATGATGTAGCGGCGCATTGCACGGTTTGTCATAAGTGTTTAACCCCTTGCCCAGTCAAAATTGACTTTGGTGATGTCACTATGAATATGCGCAACCTCTTGCGCAAGATGGGACAGCAACGTTTCAATCCTGGAACAGCTGCATCGATGTTTTTCTTGAATGCTACCAGCCCAGAAACGATCCATTTGGCACGTAAGACCATGATTGGTTGGGGTTATAAGTTGCAGCGCTTGGGAAATGATGTGTTGCGGAAATTCGCTAAGCAACAAACAGCGCATCCTCCAGCCACAGTCGGAAAGCCTAGCGTTAAAGAACAGGTCATTTTCTTTGTAAATAAGAAAATGCCTGGAAACTTGCCCAAGAAAACTGCGCGTGCTCTGTTAGATATTGAAGATGCGAACTATGTACCGATCATTCGCGATCCAAAAACTACTTCAGCAGATACTGAAGCAGTGTTTTATTTTCCGGGTTGCGGATCTGAGCGTTTGTTCTCTCAAGTTGGTTTAGCAACCCAGGCAATGCTGTGGAATGTCGGCGTGCAAACGGTCTTGCCGCCAGGCTATCTCTGCTGTGGTTACCCACAACGTGGTAACGGAGACTTTGATAAAGCAGAAAAAATGATTACTGACAATCGCGTGCTGTTC
>CAIMPQ010000105.1 GCA_903843315.1 uncultured beta proteobacterium | reverse complement strand
TCTGGGTGATAACGTATTCCACCTTTGCCCGGACCACGAGATAAATTATGGTGAACACGGTAGCCCTCATAGTGCGCGATAGTGCCATTATCTAATTCAATAGGCACATCCACAATCAAACTTCTTTTGGGGCGCTTTAATGTCTCAACCCAGCGCGAAAGAGGGCCAAGATAGGGTGTCACACGATCAATCTGCTCTAAATAAATGCCCCAGGCGCCGAGATTTTTAGAATCTACATAAGAAGCAATTGGATGACTCATACGTTCTCCAGTAAGAGACGAGTAAATAGATTGACCTAGATATATTACCTTAGGCTTTCTAACAAGCCTCAGATGAAGGCTTAGGGCAGCATAAACTCTTGGCAATACTTTTTTTGAATATTTACAAGATTAAGTGATCCAGGTAGTAAATTCTTCTGCACCAACACGCGGAGTATGAAAGGTATTTACGATTTCACTCTGATCGGCATAACCCAACGCCATACCGCATACCAGCATTTCATTATCAGCTGCACCTATAAACGGCAAAATCATTTTTGAATAGTCATTCCATGCAGCCTGTGGGCAAGTATCCAAACCTTCGCCTCTTGCTGCAATCATGAAGTTTTGTAAGAACATACCGTAGTCAAGCATTGAACCCTTACCAAGCTCTTTGTCGATCGTAAAGAATAAGCATATTGGCGCACCAAAAGCGGTAAAGTTCTTACGATGTTGTGCATGCATCTTATCTTTATCGCCCTTGGTGATTCCTAAGAGACCATAGAGACCCCAGCCATTTTCGCGGCGCCTATCGATATAGGGACTAAACCACTTAGTTGGGTAATAGTCGTATGCAGGCTTAAACTCTTTTGCGAGCTCTGGATTTGCAGCAATGCTGTCATAGGCAGTACAGACCTGATTGCATAAGTCTTGAAGTTTCTCCCCTTCTAAGACATAAACTTTCCAAGGCTGCGTATTTGTTCCCGAGGGTGCTCGAGCTGCCAAATTTAAGAGCTTGATGATGGTTTCTTTCGAAACGCCTTCTTCAGTAAACGCACGAACAGACATTCGGGAGCTAATGGCGTCTGCTGGAGTTAAAGATTTCATCAATCAGCTCTTATAGTAAATATTTAAATCAGTTAGGCCTCTTTAATTCCACCCATACAGAGGTATTTCATTTCTAGATAGTCATCAATTCCATGACTGGAACCTTCGCGACCTAGCCCGCTCTCTTTAACGCCGCCAAAAGGTGCTACTTCTGTTGAGATGAGGCCCTCATTAATGCCAACAATGCCATACTCTAGCGCCTCAGCAACTCGCCATACCCGACCAATATTTTGCCCATAGAAATAAGCTGCTAAACCAAATTGCGTATCATTCGCTAGCGCAATAGCCTCAGCCTCTGTTGTAAATTTGAAGATAGGTGCTAATGGGCCAAATGTTTCTTCTTTAAATGCAAGCATCTCTTTTGTGGCCCCTGAAATAACGGTAGGCTCAAAGAAAGACCCTCCAAGTGAATGGCGTTTACCCCCAACCATCACTTTTCCACCTTTCTTTACAGCATCACTTACTTGTTCTTCCACTTTAGCTAATGCCTTATCGTCAATCAATGGCCCAATGATGGTGCCATCATCAGCGCCATTCCCTACTGTTAAAGCACTGACTGCTTTAGAGAACTTTTCTACAAAGACGTCATAAACAGAATCTTGCACCAGGATTCGATTTGCACATACACAGGTTTGCCCTGCATTTCTGTATTTAGAAATCATGGCACCTTTAACGGCTTCATCGATATCTGCATCATCGAACACAATAAATGGAGCATTGCCACCTAACTCCATTGAAGTCTTCTTAACAGTAGTGGCACATTGCGCTAAAAGTAATTTTCCAATTTCTGTCGATCCAGTAAAACTCAGTTTTTTTACAATTGGGTTTGAGGATAGTTCGCCGCCAATCTCCGTTGCAGAACCAGTCACACAAGAAAATACTCCTGGAGGCACACCAGCCTCTTCGGCCAACTGGCAAAGAGCTAAAGCACTAAATGGAGTTTGACTGGCAGGCTTGAGCACAATGGTGCAGCCTGCAGCTAGAGCCGGCCCCACCTTACGCGTAATCATGGCCGCTGGAAAGTTCCAAGGGGTAATAGCTGCGCAAACCCCGATAGGCTGCTTGATCACGATTAATCTTTTATCTGCAACATGACCGGGAATAGTTTCACCATAAACACGCTTTGCTTCTTCACCAAACCATTCAATAAAAGAGGCTGCATAGACAATCTCACCCCTACTCTCTACTAAAGGCTTACCTTGCTCTGCCGTCATCAACTGCGCTAACGCCTCTTGATTTTTTATAATGAGATCAAACCAGTTTCGTAAAATCCTTGCGCGCGCTTTAGCAGTTTTTTCTCTCCAAGCTGGCAATGCCTCACTGGCAAAATTAATCGCCCTGCGAGTTTCGATTGCGCCCATTTTAGGGACTGTTCCAATCAACTCTCCGGTCGCCGGATTGGTCACGGAAATCGTTGCCCCGTTATCGGCCTCGACCCATTGACCGTTGATATAGGCTTTCTCAAACTGAAAGGGTAAATTACTCATATTTTGCACTCGATGATTAGACTAGTCATTGCCGACAAGGGTCTAGGCTTACCAAACCCCACTACCGTCCATTTTGACACAGCTTGAACATTGGAATCTTAACTGCTGCGCCCAGTTAAGCAGACCCTATAAAGAAACGACAGGGCTTTTATTTTCTTGGAAAAATGGTTTAGGCTATGGTTTAGCATGCCCTGTAAACCAATACCCCCTTGATAATCTTTCTAATACGGCTGAAATATGGACTTTCCTTTTTTGAGATTTGCACTACAGCATTCTGACTGGGTGCTTCTATTGCTGCTGGGAGTTGTTGTACTCTCTATTTGTTATTCAATTTATTGGGTCTTCCAAAAGCTCATTCCAGAATATCGCTTTGGAAAAGATTATGAATTTGCGGGCTACATCTATAACGCCATGGGGATTATTTATAGCCTCGTATTTGCTTTCGTTACGGTATTAGTTTGGCAAAACTACAATGGCGTCAGTGAAGCAGTGTCCAAAGAAGCTAGCACCATGAATAATATGTACCACTTGTTTTCTGCTTTCCCAACCGAAATTGAGCGTCCTGGCAGAGAAGGTCTTAGGTCCTATACAAGTTCAGTGATCAATAAGGAGTGGCCTTTATTAAGTAAGAATCAATTTAGCATTGAGGCCTATCAAGAGATATTAAAAATAACCAGGCTTGTTAATAATTTCCAACCACAAAATACGGGTCAATCCAATGCACATCAACGCATGTTGACCCTACTTGGGCAGGTTGAGGAACTGCGGCGAAACCGCATCTATAGCGCCCATTTCGCCTTATCTTACCCTGCAGCGCTGGGGCTTTTCATGAGTACGCTCGTCTTCCTCTGCTTCTCCTGTCTCTTTGAAATGAAGTCTGCACGTACTCATATCATTCTCATTTTCTTCCTAGGCTCAACCATCACCGGTGTGGTCTATTTCCTCGTATTATTTATCCACCCCTTCTTAGGGCCAATGGCAATACCTCCTAATGCCTTTGAGGCTTTGTTAAAAGTTGCCTGGGCTTACTAATAAATAAAGAACGATTACCCAATCAGGCTACTATCAATACCAAGAGTGGCCTGTTTCATTTAAGCTATTTTTTTATCTCATTCACCTTCTCACTACGTCCCTATGATTAATACCAGTCGTCCCCGACGCTCCGTTCTTTATATGCCTGGTGCCAACACGAGGGCTTTGGAAAAAGCCAAAAGTTTGCCAGCGGATTCACTGATCTTGGATTTAGAGGATGCGGTTGCTCCAGATGCGAAAGCTGCTGCGCGAGAAAATATTCTGGCAGCCTTGGGTTCGGGATTTGGCTATCGTGAAGCAGTTGTGAGAATCAATGGCCTAAACACGACTTGGGGTATAGATGACTTAAAAGCCTTTGCTCATAGCAACGCTGATGCAATCGTATTGCCCAAAGTCGAGTCTGCGGAACAGATTCAGACGCTGGCAGAACATCTCAAGAAAATGAACGCTCCAGAAACCATGACGATCTGGGCCATGATTGAAACACCGCTAGCAATCTTGAGACTTCAAGAGATCGCTAACGCACATCCCTTGCTAGAAACCTTGGTATTAGGCACCTCAGACCTAGTCAAAGATTTACATGCGCGCCATACCCCCAATAGAGTTGAGACGCAGACTGCGCTCTCCCTCTCAGTGCTCGCAGCCAGAGCATATGGTCTGTGTGTCTTGGATGGGGTACACCTCTCCTTGGATGATGAAGCAGGACTAAAGCAGTCCTGTATTCAGGGAAGGGATATGGGATTCGATGGCAAAACCTTGATTCACCCCAATCAAATCGCTTTTGCAAATGAAATGTTTGGGCCGTCTTCAGCTGAAATTAGTGAAGCACAAGAAAGAATTGCTGCCTATGAAGCAGCAATTCAATCAGGCGCGGGAATTGCCGTTCTCAATGGCAAGTTGATAGAAGAACTGCATATTCAAGATGCCAAAAGAATTTTGACTCTTGCTAAGGCTATCGCCTCATATACAAGCTGAATCACTTAAGAGGAAGAGTGGGAGATTGCTAAGCAGTACTGCTACTGCTCAGCAATCTTTTGCAGCCTCATATTTGATTCATCTTTACGATTTCAGATCATATCGATCTAAATTCATCACCTTAGTCCAGGCAGTTGCAAAATCACGCACAAATTTTTGTTCTGCATCGCTACTACCATAGACCTCAGCAAGCGCCCGCAGCTCTGAATTCGAACCAAATACGAGATCGACTAAGGTGCCAGTCCACTTCAGTGCATTCGATTTGCGATCGCGCCCATCTAGTACACCCTTAGTTCCTGACATACTCCAAGCTGTTGTCATATCCAATAAATTGACAAAGAAATCATTACTCAATGTTTCGGGACGCTTCGTGAAGACACCGAGTGGCGATTGATCAAAGTTTGCATTCAACACTCGCATGCCACCAATCAATACCGTCATTTCAGGGGCGGTAAGCGTTAACTGATTAGCTCTATCAATGAGGAGCTCTGCAGCTTGATCTTCATACCCTTTACCGAGATAGTTGCGAAAACCATCGGATGTGGGCTCCAATACCGCAAAGGAATGGACATCCGTATCAGCTTGGCTTGCATCTGTACGACCCGCTGCAAAACCAACAGTAAGCGCATGTCCTGCTTTTTTGGCAGCCTCTTCGATTGCAGCACTACCACCCAGAACAATCAGGTCAGCAATGGAAACTTTCTTGCCGTTGGTTTGTGCACTATTAAATTCTTTTTGGATGCCTTCAATAACTTGTAATGTTTTGGCTAACTCCCCAGGTTGATTCACTAGCCAATCTTTCTGGGGAGCAAGACGAATACGTGCACCGTTAGCACCGCCCCGCTTATCGCCGCCACGGAAAGTAACAGCTGACGCCCAAGCGGTTCTGACCAATTGGGCAATAGATAGGCCCGAGCCAAGTAATTTTATTTTTAACGCAGCAATATCCTGATCATTGATCAATGGATGATCAACTGGGGGAACTGGGTCTTGCCAAATCAGCGTTTCTTTTGGAACCAAAGGCCCAAGATAGCGAGACAAAGGACCCATATCCCGGTGAGTTAACTTATACCAAGCCTTGGCAAAGACATCAGCAAGTGCCTGTGGATTTTCATAAAAATGCCTTGAGATCTTTGCGTAACTTGGATCCAACTTCAGCGCTAAGTCCGTGGTAAACATCATGGGGGCATGCTTTTTATTGGGATCATGTGCATCTGGAACTGTGCCAGCCGCAGATGCCTCCTTAGGCGTCCACTGATGAGCACCAGCTGGACTCTTAGTGAGCTCCCAGTCATAGCCAAAGAGATTCTCGAAATAATTGTTATCCCATGCAATAGGATTTGTGGTCCAAGCGCCTTCTAATCCGCTCGTAATGGTGTCATCACCATTTCCACTGCCATAGGAATTTTTCCAACCAAATCCTTGCTCGTTGATGGGAGCAGCCTCTGGTTCTGGGCCTACATATTTAGCAGGATCAGCAGCACCATGCGCTTTACCGAAGGTATGGCCGCCTGCAATCAAGGCAACCGTTTCTTCATCATCCATTGCCATACGGGCAAAGGTTTCACGAATATCCCTTGCAGCAGCAATTGGATCTGGATTGGCATTGGGACCCTCAGGATTCACATAGATAAGACCCATTTGCACAGCAGCCAAAGGATTTGCTAACTCCCGATCTCCCTTATAACGCTCATCTGCAAGCCACTTACCTTCAGGGCCCCAGTAGATATCTTCAGCTTCCCATACATCTACGCGACCGCCAGCAAAACCAAAAATCTTAAATCCCATTGACTGCATTGCAATCGTGCCTGCGAGGACCATCAGGTCTGCCCAAGAAATTTTCTTGCCATACTTTTGCTTAATTGGCCAAAGTAAGCGGCGCGCTTTATCTAGGTTGCCGTTATCAGGCCAGCTATTTAAGGGAGCAAAACGTTGCGTACCAGCGCCAGCGCCACCACGACCATCAGCGATACGATAAGTGCCTGCGCTATGCCATGCCATACGAACAAAGAATGGCCCGTAGTGACCATAGTCTGCAGGCCACCAGTCCTGAGAATCCGTCATCAATGTATTTAAGTCTTTGACTACCGCATGCAGATCAAGACTCTTAAATTCTTTAGCGTAATCAAACCCTGGCTCCATTGGGTTAATCAATGGAGAATTTTGATTTAACAATTTCAAATCTAATTGATTGGGCCACCAATCTTTATTGCTGGGTTTTTGATGATTGCCGCCTGAAAAAGGACATGCTGCTTGATCTGCCATACTAGTTTCCTCTTGATAGTTTTGATAATTAAACCTTGATTCAGTATAGAGAAACTCAGAAAAATAGTATGTTGCCAATACCATTCAAGGAATGCCCATTCCTAGGCTATGGACTTTATGTGGAGCTCCATTAATCGTGCGGTAGAACGCCGGAATTCCCAATTTAGACAAAAGCTTACCCAGAGGGATTACCTGGCGATGGAGGGCTAAATGGCCTTAGTGCTCCAAATCAAGACTCTGAACCAAACTAGCAAGCTTAACTACAGACTCAAAGGCATTTGACTGACTTGCTTCCACGTCGAGATTCTCCCAATTAAATTCCAAGGAAAAGTGTGCAGACTCAATGATCAACTCATAGCTAGATGAGGCCTTAGTACTGGGGTTGCCTTTAGACTCCTCGGTTACTGGAACCTTAATGACACCAATAGCCTCAGTCAGCATACTCACCTCGGAAGCAGAAAGTGCCCTTGAATGCAAGACATCATCCGTTCTCTTAATTGAAATCTTCGGCTCTTCATCAATCACCAACTCATATTGATTCAAGCCCAAATCAAACCAAACTGTTAATTCAATCGCTATTGGATAGGTTTTCATTTAATCCACCTCGTCAGCATGCGGTTCATCAAAATGTTCTTTATGTGGCCTGAGCTTTGCTTCTAACTGAGTCCATTTACTTTGTTGCATTCTGTATTTGCAATCTTCCGAATGATTTTCTAAAAGTCCAAAAATAATGGTGGTCGGAATCTTGCAGTATTGGCAGCGATAAGCATGTTGATGTTCTTCTATTTTTTCCTGTGGATAGTCAATATAGAAAGGCTTCATCTAGGAACTCCCTTGGCATTCAAGATTCTCAAAACATCTTACTCCTCATTCAGTAACACCCACTAACCCGCAATTTCCCCTAAGGGTAAGTCTTGTCAGTGGATAATGCTGGGTATAAATGACTAGATAACCAAGAGATATCCCATGGAATTACTGCCCTGCATTGAATTAGAAACTACCCCCAATCCAAGCGCAGCTGTTATTTGGCTGCATGGTCTTGGGGCCGATGGCAATGACTTTGCCCCCATCATTCCAGAGCTCAATTTGTCTGGGTGTCAGGGTATTCGTTTTATTTTCCCCAGTGCACCAAGCATGCCGGTCACTGTCAATGGTGGCTATGTCATGCCAGCTTGGTATGACATCATTGGTCGGAACCTGATGGATCAGGAGGATGTCTCTGGAATTCAACATTCGGCAGCATCTATCATTCAGCTGATTGAGCGTGAAGCTAGTCGTGGGATTGCTTATGAAAATATGGTCATCGCCGGGTTCTCACAAGGATGTGCAATGGCCTTATATATTGGCTTACGTTTTCCGCATCCATTGGCGGGGATCATCGCCCTATCAGGTTATCTTCCTTTGGCCATGACACTTGCCACTGAAAAACACTCTGCAAATAGTGGTACGCCCATTTTTATGGGGCATGGAGAATATGACACGGTTGTTGCTCCTGAGCGAGCTCAAGCTTCCTATGCATTATTAGAAAAAATGGGTTACACCATTGATTGGAACGAATATCCCATGGAGCACTCGGTTAATCATGAAGAACTAGCAGATATTTCTCGCTTCTTGCAGCAAGTATTACCTTCTGCTACATAAGGCCGTCAGCAATCAGTTTGATACTTGCCACTAGCAAGAAGAACTGGACAATTCGGTAATACCATTTCATCGGAATTCTTTTTGCTAGATAGAAACCGAGATAAACGCCAATAGGCACGCACGGCAATAGAACTACAGAGGTTGCAAACTGCTTAAAATTCAGCAAGTCTAAATAGGCATATGGTGCTAACTTCCCAAAGTTAATACAGGTAAAGAAAATACCCAATGTGGAGGTATAGACCATGGGCATCAGCTTTTCTCTAAGCATAAATACCGTAATGGGTGGACCACCGTTATGCGCAACGAAAGAAGTGAAGCCTGACGTTAAAGCCATCATCCGCCCAAACCAGGGGTAAGGTTTAGCTGCCTTCAAATCAAAGTGAGAGGTGATGAAGCTTTGAATTAAAAATAGCAAAATAAAGATGCCAACCGAAAGCGTTAATACTTGAGGCGAAATGATCGTGAAAAAGATCATCCCTAGTAGCATCCCGATAAAGGCCGGTGGAACAATGATCTTCAGAATTCGCCAATCGGCATACTTAATGAATCGACGTATTCCGACCAAATCAATTGCAATTAAGAGGGGTAACAAAATAGCCAAAGCCTCATTGATGCTGGATTGACTTGCCATCAATGGGAGGGAAAGAACCCCCAAACCCGCACCAAAACCACTCTTAGAAATTCCCACAATGATCACTGCCGCAATTGCGCAAACAAAGAATGCTAAGGAATGTGCATGGAAAGATTCCAATACAGAGGCGAATAAGGTTTCAAACATCGTGTAATACTAACAATTCAAAAGAGGTTGTACTAAAAATGAAAAAAGGGCTTTACAGCCCCTCTTGCCAGACGAATGGATTGCTTATAGTTTTTTATTAAAGCTGTATTGCGCAAATGCTTGTTCAGCAACGTTAAACCACTGCGCTTCCATATTCCGAAAGACGCGATAGTCTTCAAATATTTTCTTGAACTGGGGATTTTTGGCAGACTCCTCAGCATATGTCTCCTGCGCAGCCTTGAAGCAGGCATCCAAAATGGAAGTGTTGAACTTGCGTAGAACTGCGCCATTTTGAAGCAATCGTTGCAATGCTGGTGGATTTAAAGCATCGTATTTAGCACACATATCAGTGTGCGCCTCAAAGCAGGCCGCTTCCCAAGCCGCCTGATAGGCAGGTGGCAAAGACTCCCACTGCTTTTTATTTACCAAGAACGATAGGCCAGCCGCGCCCTCCCAAAATGCAGGGTAATAATAATTTTTTGCTACTTTAGCTAAACCCAATTTCTCATCGTCATAGGGGCCAACAAATTCAGCAGCATCAATGGTGCCCTTCTCCAATGCTGAATAAATTTCTCCGGCAGGTAGCTGCTGCGGAACAACACCTAACTTGGAAAGTACTTGGCCTGCGAAGCCAGCAATACGGAACTTCAATCCCTTCAGATCTTCTGGAGATTTAATTTCTTTACGGAACCAACCACCCATTTGCGTACCTGTCTGACCGCCAAGGAAATTAACAATGTTATAGCTTGCATACAGTTCGCGAATTAATTTCATACCATTACCATGCAGCATCCATGCAGATTGCTGACGCGCAGTCATGCCAAATGGGGCGGCAGTATCAAAGATGAATGCACTGTTCTTTCCTAGGTAGTAATAACTGGCAGTGTGTCCACATTCAACCGTACCGTTTTGAACTGCATCTAATACTTGTAGTGCTGGCACTACTTCGCCGGCAGCAAACACCTTGATATTAAATTTGCCATCGGTCGCTTTTCTTAAGGAATTGGCAAATACCTCGGGCGTTCCATATAAGGTATCCAAGGATTTAGGAAAACTGGACACCAAGCGCCAATTCAAGGTCGGCAGGCTTTGCGCAATCACTGGCGCGCCTAAGGCAGCAGCTCCAGCGCCAATAGTGGCCTTCTTTAAAAATGATCGTCTTTGCATTGCAGCCCTCCTTTCATCATCACTCATTTATCTAGCTGATTTATTCTGATTACGCCGATTGGATTTATTTTCCGCCAATAGTCATAGAGCCAATCAAAATAGAGCCCGTTTCTTTGGTGCCGCGTATCAAAGAATCCGTCCCAATGAGCTCTATATCCATCAGCATGTCACGCAAATTACCAGCAATCGTGACCTCTTCTACAGGAAATTGAATTTCACCATTTTCAACCCAATACCCAAAAGCACCTCTTGAGTAATCGCCAGTCACGTAGTTCACGCCCTGCCCCATTAATTCAGTCACCAATAAACCAGTACCCATCTCTTTTAATAGTGCAGGCAAACCCCCCTTGGGGGATTTTTTACTTTGCAAAGTAAGATTGTGCGAACCACCGGCATTGCCTGTCGTTTTCATCCCCAGCTTACGCGCTGAATATGTGGATAAAAAATAACCTTCCAGAATTCCTTTATCGACGACCGTGCGTGCTGAAGTTCTTACACCCTCTTCATCAAATGGCGCGCTACCAGTCATCGATTTAAGGTGGGGGTTTTCAAACAGACTGATATGTTTTGGCAACACCTGCTTGCCTAAGCTATCCAATAAAAAACTGGAGCGACGATATAAAGCACCTCCCGAAACAGCCTGTACAAGACCGCCTAGTAAGCCAGCAGCTAAAGGTGCCTCAAAGATGACGGGGCAGCGACGGGTTGTTAAAGATCTCGCTTTTAGGCGAGACAGCGCTCGTTGCGCAGCGTATAAACCAATCGCCCCAGGATCAGCTAGCTCTTCAGGAATGCGTGAACTGGAATACCAATCATCGCGCTGCATATTGGAATGCTTGCCACCTTCACTAGCTATCGGCGCACAAGATATATAGTGACGGGAGAATGGGTAGCCCCCCATAAAACCATGTGTCGTACCCATCATGAAATGGGCATGATGAGCAGAAACTGATGCACCATCACTATTCTGAATTTGTTTACTCACGGCGAACGCGGCTCCTTCTGCAGTTCGGGCAATTTCCACTGCATGGGCGGCATCAATATTCCACGGATGAAATAAATCCAGATCTAAAGGATTTTTTTCCAATAGATCACGCTCTGCAGGACCCGCACAAGTATCTTCTGCTGTGTGTTGGGCAATGTGATACGCCGCATCTACTGTAGCCCTCAACGATTCTTTAGAAAAATCACTGGTGCTAGCATTTCCGCGATGCTGACCTAGAAATACGGTGACTCCCACTTGCTTGTCCAGAGATTGTTCAATGGTCTCCACTTCACCCTTGCGAACGGTCACGGATAGACCTTGCCCCTCCGAAACTTCAGCGATGGCATCAGAAGCACCCCGTCTTTTGGCCTCTTTAAGCATGAAATCAACGATTTCTTGGAACTGGCTAGATGTATATGTAAACATGCCCTAATAATAGCTAGAATAGAAACATGAAGCATACCGAAGACTGGAAGCGTAGCGCTCCAAACGAAGTCAAAATTGGTCTCATCTCAATATCAGATCGCGCCAGCAAGGGCGTATATCAGGATGAAGGCATTCCTGCCCTGCAGACATGGCTGATGAAAGCTATTACCAATCCTTGCGTTTTCCATGAACGCTTGATTGCGGATGAGGCTGAAATCATCACTGAGGCCATTGTGGAACTGGTTGATGAATTGGCTTGTGACTTAGTGCTCACTACAGGCGGCACAGGCCCCTCGCGCAGAGATGTGACCCCAGAGGCCACTCGTGAGGCTGGAACCCGAGAAATGCATGGATTTGGCGAACAAATGCGCCAAATTAGCCTCAGCTTTGTGCCGACCGCTATTTTGTCAAGACAAACTGCTGTTTTACGAGAAATTGAGGATCATGCAGCTCTGATCATCAATTTACCCGGACAACCCAAGGCAATTGCCGAAACCCTCGAAGGCTTAAAAGATGGTGATGGAAAAGCCGTCGTGCCTGGCATCTTTGCTGCAGTGCCTTATTGCATTGATCTGATTGGCGGCCCTTATATTGAAACTGATGAAACCATCATCACAGTTTTCAGACCAAAGAGTGCCATCAAAAAGTAACGTGAGCCTTTAGATGAAGAGACGGAAAGGTCCGCTTTGCGGACTTTTTTATTGCGGCAAAGGAACAATAAATTTTTCGCGGTAATACTTGAGCTCTTCGATAGACTCTTCAATATCCGCTAAGGCAGTGTGTGCCTGATTCTTTGTAAAGCCTTTAACCAACTCAGGATGCCAGCGCTTGCACAATTCTTTTAGGGTTGAGACATCAATATTTCGATAATGAAAATAAGCCTCTAGTTTAGGCATGTACTTAGCCATGAAACGCCGATCTTGCCCAATCGTATTGCCACACATCGGCGCTATACCTGCCTTAATGTATTTCTGTAGAAAGGCAATGCATTGTGCTTCAACAGTAGCCTCATTCATTGTGGAGGCCTTCACTTTATCAATGAGTCCAGAGCGGCCATGAGTGCCTTTATTCCAAGCATCCATGGCCTCCAAAACAGCATCCTCTTGATGAACTACCCATACCGGAGCGGTGGCAATCGTATTCAGGTGGGCATCAGTCACAATGATGGCAATTTCCAGGATCCGCTCGGTTTCGGGGTCTAAACCAGACATTTCCATATCCACCCAAATAAGGTGTTCGTTTGGGGGCGCTGCCTTACCTGTTGCTGTGTTCGTTTGTTCGCTCATATCTATAATGATCTCATGACATTCACAATTGTTTTTCTAATCGCTTTTATTGCCAGTTTTGGCCTTCGCCTCTGGCTTTCTCAACGTCAAATTCGCTATGTTGCCCTGCACCGCGATCAGGTCCCAGCAGATTTTGCTGAAAAAGTGACTTTAGCAGAGCATCAAAAAGCCGCTGACTACACCATCGCCAAGCTACGTCTTAGTATTTTAGAAAATGGGGTCAGCGCTATTATTTTAATTAGCTTCACTTTATTGGGCGGCCTACAAATTCTAAATATGGCCCTCCTGCAATTTTTGGGTGAAGGTATTGCCCAACAAATTGCTTTACTAGTCTCCATTGTCATCATCTCCGGAATCATCGACATCCCTTTCTCCTGGTACAAACAGTTTTATCTTGAGGAACGCTTTGGCTTTAACCGCATGAACAAGAAATTATTCTTTTCCGACATGATGAAAGGTTTAGGTGTTGGTGGGGCGATTGGCTTTCCATTGCTTTGGGTGATTCTGACGCTCATGTCTAAGGCGGGTGACTTATGGTGGTTATGGGCATGGGGTGTACTCACGGTATTTAGCCTATTAATGCAGTGGATCTTCCCCACATTTATTGCCCCCTTATTCAATAAGTTTCAAGCTTTAGAAGATGG
>CAIMPQ010000104.1 GCA_903843315.1 uncultured beta proteobacterium | reverse complement strand
TGATCGTCGAATTGTATTCACGCTAATTAGGCACTCTCAAGGAAAAAATATGCAAACAAATTTGCTCAAGCCAAAAATTATTTCTGTTGAAGCGCTTACCGCCAACCAAGCTAAGGTTGTTATGGAGCCGTTCGAGCGTGGTTATGGCCACACTCTCGGAAATGCATTACGTCGCGTACTCTTGTCCTCGATGGTTGGTTATGCACCAACTGAAGTTGCCATTGCTGGTGTTGTTCATGAGTACTCTACTTTGGACGGCGTACAAGAGGACGTAGTTAACCTTTTGTTGAACCTCAAAGGTATCGTATTCAAGTTGCAATCCCGTGACGAAGTTACTATCAATTTGCGTAAAGAAGGCCCAGGCGTCGTTACTGCAAAAGATATCGATTTACCGCATGATGTAGAGATCATGAATCCTGATCACGTTATCGCTCACTTGTCAGCTGGTGGCAAGCTAGATATGCAGATCAAGGTTGAAAAAGGTCGTGGCTATGTACCTGGTAACGTACGTCAATATAACGACGAAACTACTAAGATCATTGGCCGTATCGTGTTGGATGCTTCATTTAGTCCAGTAAGTCGTGTTAGCTATGCTGTTGAATCTGCTCGTGTTGAGCAACGTACCGACCTCGATCGTCTCGTTATGACTATCGAAACAAACGGTGTGCTGTCTCCTGAGGAAGCAATTCGTCAAGCAGCTAGCATCTTGGTTGACCAATTAGTTGTATTCGCGGCTCTTGAGAGCAGCGAAGTTTCTGGTGATCTAGCTCCAAGCCGCTCTTCAATGGTTGATCCAATGTTGATGCGTCCAGTTGATGATCTTGAGCTGACAGTGCGCTCTGCAAACTGCTTGAAGGCTGAGAACATTTACTACATCGGTGACTTGATTCAACGTACTGAGAATGAATTGTTGAAGACGCCTAATTTAGGTCGTAAGTCCTTGAATGAAATTAAGGATGTATTGGCGGCTCGTGGCTTAAGTCTTGGCATGAAACTCGAAAGCTGGCCTCCAGCTAACCTCGAGAAATAATTAGAAAGGAAGCATCATGCGTCACGGAAACGGCTTACGCAAACTAAACAGAACTTCATCACATCGCTTGGCGATGCTGCGCAACATGTCTAATTCTCTTTTGGAGCATGAAGTGATTAAAACCACTTTGCCAAAAGCAAAAGAATTGCGCATGGTTGTTGAGCCTTTGATTACCTTAGGTAAAAAAGACAACTTAGCAAACCGTCGCTTGGCATTCAATCGCACTCGTGATCGCGATATCGTGACTAAACTCTTTACAGAGCTCGGGCCACGTTACGCAACACGTCCAGGTGGCTATCTTCGTATTTTGAAGTTTGGCTTCCGTCATGGCGACAATGCACCTATGGCATTGGTTGAGTTGGTGGATCGTCCTGAAGTTGAAGAAACAGCAGCTGTAGCTGAAGAGGCTTAAGTCTCATAGTTACGCAAAAAGCCAGGCTTCGGTCTGGCTTTTTTCATTTATGCGGTTATAAATACAAAATGGCTCACAACTCACCCACTAAACCCAACGATCTTTTGGTGGTCGTAACCAGCCTTCCTAATATGGAGGCTGCCATCGCCTTGGCGAAGAGCCTTGTAGAAAATCGTTTAGCTGCTTGTGTCCAGATTAGCGAAGGGGTTTATTCGGTATACCGCTGGGAGGGCCAGGTCTGTGAAGCACAAGAGGTTTTGCTGTCGGCGAAAACCGTTTCTCATCAATGGCAAGAAATTTGCTGCTTCATTAAAGCAAGCCATCCTTACGACCTTCCCGAGATTATGGCTTTTTCACCAGAGCAATATGAGCAGCAATACGGCGAATGGGTGCAAGCTGAGGTAAATTCGAAGGCATGAGAATGCAATCACTTCTGAAAACTATTTTTGCATTACTTGTGCTGATATCAGTCCAAGTATTTGCTGCAACTGATTTCTTATCGCCAGAAAAAGCCTTTCGCGTAGAGGCGACTTGGATAGAAAATTCCAATCAAGTTGAGATAGAGTTGATGCCTGCTAAAGGCTATTACCTCTATCAAGATTCACTTCAATTTAATGCTGGTCCAGAGACTGGGAAGCTATATAAAATAAGGCCTTTATTGCCGCTTGGGGTAGAAAAGTTTGATGAAACCTTTCAGAAAAAGTTGCAAGTTTATAAGCAGCCCTTCATGGTTTTGCTTGATATCAAGCCCGTTGTTGGTAAGCCTATTCATGTTGAGGTCACTTTACAGGGTTGTGCAGAGGCAGGTATTTGTTATCCGCCAATGACTCTGAAGTTTTTGTTGGCTGCACCTGGTGTTAAGGCTGCACCAATACCGGAAGTGCTTGATGGTGTGCAAGTGCCAGCAAATCCTCAAACGGAATTTAACTTAGCCGATCTATGGCGTGAGCGAGATGACGTCAATGCTATAGGTCGTTTTTTACAAAACACCGCTACAGCATATTTGTTTCTTGCCTTTTTTGTTTTAGGCCTGGCCCTGGCGTTTACGCCCTGTGTTTTACCAATGCTACCCATTTTGTCGAGCGTCATTTTTGGCTCCCAGGGTGGTAAAACAATATCGAAAAGACGAGCAAGCCTTCTCGCTTTTTCTTATATTTTAGGAATGGCCTTGATTTACGCTTTGGCAGGCGTACTGATGGCAGCTCTGGGCGGTAGTGTACAAAGAGCCCTGCAAAGCCCAATTGCACTTGCTGCATTTGCCCTATTGCTTTTGGCTCTCTCAGGCAGCTTATTTGGCCTCTATGACCTGCGTTTGCCTCAAGCATGGCATCAGCATATTGACCGGCTGGCAGGACGGCAGAAGGGCGGCAGCGTCTTTGGAGCCTTTGTCTTGGGGGGCATTTCCACTTTAGTCGCCAGTCCTTGTATTACAGCCCCATTGGCAGGTGTTTTAGCTTTTATTGCCCAAACGGGTTCCATGAGTCTAGGAGCCGGATTACTGTTTGTGATGGCACTAGGAATGGGGCTGCCACTGCTCTTTATCGCCATCGAAGCGCGTATTTTGATTCCATCAACTGGTATCTGGATGGTTTGGTTGCAACGTACCTTAGGTGTTTTATTGGTAGCTACGGCCGCTTGGATCGCATCCCCATTGATCCAAAAACATGATCCTCCTGGCTCTGTAACAACCGTTAATGGGCAGACGCTACATCAAGTTGGCGACCTATCTTTTGTGGTGATTCGTTCTCCAGCCGAACTTGATGCACTGCTTAATAAAGCCAAGCAGGATAAAAAATTAGTGCTGCTCGATTTTTATGCCGATTGGTGTATTAGTTGCAAAGAAATGGAAGTGAATACTTTTGCCAATCCGGAAGTTAGCAGGGAGTTAAAGCAATTCGTGTTACTACAAGCTGATGTTACTTCCAATAGTCGTGATAACCAGGCACTTTTAAAACGCTTTGGTTTATATGGGCCGCCAGGCATTTTGTTTTTTAATTTAGAGTCGCAAGAGCAAAAAGACCAACGTGTCATTGGTTATATGCCACCTCAGCGCTTTATTGAGCGCTTGAAGAAAACTTCTGAGCTTAAATAGTTTTTGTTTGCTTTGCTGCTTTAAGTAAGCGTGCTGCCTCAAGTGCAAAGTAAGTGAGAACGCCATCAGCGCCAGCACGCTTGAAGGCAATTAAAG
Organism: uncultured beta proteobacterium; assembly: GCA_903843315.1. Lineage (GTDB taxonomy): Bacteria > Pseudomonadota > Gammaproteobacteria > Burkholderiales > Burkholderiaceae > Polynucleobacter. The sequence continues at coordinate 13,709 of CAIMPQ010000104.1, read as the reverse complement.
ACTCCATCATGACGGCATTGTGATCAAGCCAACCATTTTGTGCAGCAGCTTTAAGCATGGCGTATTCACCGCTCACCTGATAGGCGTAGGTAGGGTAATCAAACTCTTCTCTAACGCGACGCACGATGTCTAAATAAGGCATTCCAGGCTTGACCATGACCATATCTGCGCCTTCGCTAATATCCAGTGCAACTTCTCGCAAAGCTTCGTTCCCATTAGCACAATCCATTTGATACGTTTTTTTGTCAGCCTTCCCCAGGTTCTTTGCAGAACCTACTGCATCTCTAAAGGGACCATAAAAAGCAGAGGCATATTTAGCTGAATAGGCCATGATTCGTGTATGAATCAACTTCTTTTGTTCAAGTGCTTCCCGAATTTTTCCAATGCGACCATCCATCATGTCTGATGGCGCCACGATATCAACACCAGCTTCAGCTTGAGTGATCGCTTGTTGGACCAAGATCGCAGTGGTTTCATCATTGAGAATACGACCTAGCTCATCGAGCACGCCATCTTGGCCATGACTTGTATAAGGATCAAGCGCAACATCGGCCATGATGCCTAAATTAGGAAACCGTTTTTTGAGTTCACGCACCGCCATTGGTACTAGGCCATTTGGATTACATGCTTCTTTGCCATCAGGCGTTTTGAGTGCAGCATCAATAACCGGAAACAAAGCTAAAACTGGAATACCTAGATCTACACACTCTTGCGCCACTGGAAACAGCAAGTCCAATGAAAGGCGATTAACCCCAGGCATAGAAGCAACTGCTTCCGATTTGCCTTGCCCCTCAAGCAGAAAAACCGGATAGATCAAATCATTTGGGGAAACAGTGTTTTCTTGCATGAGGCGACGTGACCAATCATCACGACGCATACGGCGCGGGCGATGCCCTGGAAAGTTAAGCAAGGAATTAACTGGTGATTTCATCTTCTTCATGAGTTTCTGCTTCAAATAGCCATTTAATAACTAAATTATCTGCCTCTTCCAGGCCAATACGCTTGGTGCTTGAAAATAATTGTGCCGTAAGTTGCTTAGAGTCGCCCGTCCCATCAGGAAGGGCCGGATCATATTGCTGTAGTTGTTTTCTGACGGACTCAAGAGCGTGTTTGCACTCGCTCTTGTTCAACTTGTCGCATTTGCTGAGCAAAATATGGATTGGTTTACCAGTGGGTACAAACCATTGAATCATTTGTTCGTCTAGATCCGTGATTCCTCGTCTAGCATCCACAATCAGTACCATCCCTACCAACTGCTCGCGCTCCTGCAGGTAGTCGCTTAGAAGGGCATTCCAGTGGTATTTAGTCTCACGGTTGACCGCAGCATAGCCATAGCCCGGTAAGTCCACCAGATAGGCCAAAAGGTCGTCTTTAGAAAAGAGACCGAAATAATTAATATGTTGGGTCCGTCCAGGCGTTTTACTGGCAAAAGCCAGTCTTTTTTGATTACATAGGACATTGATGGCGCTGGATTTACCTGCGTTTGAGCGACCAGCAAAGGCCACTTCACGCAGGGGAGTGGCAGGTAGGCAATGGGTGTCATTGACTGTGGTGGCGAATCGGGCTTGAAAGAGTTTAGACATGTCCAGAAGCTATTGTAAAATCACGCAAAATCATGAAATATCTCATGGTGTTGGGTAAAAAGGTTGTAAATGCAGGGCCCAAACACTTTTAGGAATTTTTGCCAAGGTAAACATAATGCGTCAAACCTCCCAAATCTCCAAATTAACTAGCTTACGTGCTGGTTTTGCGGCTTTCTCTATTTTCGCTCTGATTGGTATCTCAGGCGTAGCTATTGCTGCCGATGCTGCCCCAATGGCACCTGCTGCTGAAGCTAAAGCCACTGTACCGGGCAAGCCAAAGGCCGATGCGGCTGCTGGTGAAGCTTTATATTCCAGTGGGGATGCAACCCGCGGTGTAACTGCTTGCATTACTTGTCATGGCCCTAAAGGTCAAAGCGCAGTTGGTACATGGCCTAAGTTGTCAGCACAACATGCCGCCTATACCACCAAGCAATTAAAGAACTTCAAAGATGGTAGTCGTGCTAACCCAGTAATGATGGGCATGGTAGCAACTTTAACTGAGCAGGACATGCAGAACATTTCTGCTTTCTTGGTTAAGCAGCCTGCATCAGAGGGTGTTGCTCAAAACAAAGCAACTATTGAGTTGGGTCAAAGCATTTATCGTGGCGGTATTGCTGCAAAAGGTGTTCCTGCTTGTGCGGCATGCCATAGCCCAACAGGCGCTGGTATTCCTGCGCAGTATCCACGCTTAGGGGGTCAATGGGCTGACTACTCCTATACCCAGTTGATCGCTTTCCGTGAGGGTACTCGCAAAAACAGCAACCAGATGACAATAATTGCTACTAAGCTTTCCGATCAAGAAATGAAAGCTGTTTCTGATTACATGGCTGGCTTGCATTAATTGAGTTCGCAAGAAAAACAAAACCCCGCTCATGTAGCGGGGTTTTTTATTGTCTAAATATTTTAGAAATTAGCTCGGCAATATTGTTTCGCTAGCAAACAAGTCTGAAGTATTTTCACGACTGCGTATGACGTACACATTTTTTCCATCAACCATAATTTCTGCTGGTTTTGGGCGCGTGTTGTAGTTAGAGGCCATCACAAAACCATAGGCACCGGTGGATAGAATTGCTAGAAGATCGCCTTCTTCGACAGCGAGCCTGCGGTCTCTTCCTAGCCAATCTCCAGATTCACAAACAGGTCCAACAACGTCATAAATCAAGCTCTTGGATGACTTAGTCTGAACGGGAACAATGCCATGATGGGCTTCATATAAAGCGGGGCGCATGAGCTCAGTCATAGCGGCATCCACAATGCAAAAGTTTTTTTCTGCACCTGGCTTGAGATATTCAACCGTTGTGAGTAGGACGCCGGCATTGCCTACCAGGGATCTACCGGGCTCAAGAACAATATCAAGATGAGCAAAACCGCGCTCTGCCACATGGTTCAAAAGGATATTAGTGAACTCCGTAATATCGGGCGGAGCCTCATCGCCATAGGAAATCCCAAGGCCGCCACCTAAATCCAGATGGTGAATCACGATACCTTCTTTTTTAAGTTGCTCAACCAAATCTAACACTTTATCTAAGGCATCCAGATAGGGTGCGGTAGTGGTGATTTGCGATCCAATATGGCAATCAATACCAACAACATCAATTTGTGAAAGCTGGGTCGCTGCGCGATATGTTTTTAAAACCTCGTGATACGCGATGCCGAATTTATTGCCTTTTAAGCCAGTGGAAATATAAGGATGAGTCTGCGCATCTACATCTGGATTGACGCGTAATGAGATTGGCGCGCGGCAGCTCAATTTAGTCGCTACCCGATTAATGTTATGGAGCTCAGCGATCGACTCCACGTTAATACATTTAACGCCAGCCTTTAAGGCGGCAGCAATTTCAGATGTAGATTTCCCAACGCCTGCAAATACCAAGCTTGCAGGGTCTGCACCAATGGCTAAAGCTCGGGCTAATTCACCACCGCTAACCAAATCAAAGCCAGCCCCCAACTTTTTGAAGCAATCAATTACCGCAAGGTTGCTATTGGCTTTCATAGCGAAGTGGACTCGGGCGCGACGCTTACCTTTACTGTCAACACACGCTTTGTCATAAGCTTGGTAAGCCTCAGTCAAAGCTTTTTTGCTATAGACATAGAGTGGTGTACCGAATTCTTTCGCTAAATCTGCAAGCGGTACTTCTTCGGCATACCAGTTGCCGTCCCGTTCAGTGAATCCAGATAGCTTAGGAAGTGGAATTACTTTACTTGTCATTGCTTGACCGATGATGGGTTACCGGTAGTAGCCGGGGTTTGTGGTGGATAGAGAGCGCCCTTAGGTTCAGGCTCTAGAGGAGCGGGGGGAACTGGCGGAACAGTGGGCAAATATAGAGGGCCCCTAACCCCACATCCAACAAGGGCTATTAGGAGAGTAATGCTGAGTGCTCTATTTAGAATCGCTATCATGAATGTCTCTAAAACGAATGATTGAATATAGCATGCAGGACTCGGGGATGAATCCAAATAATTCAGGCGTAGAAACCATTGATGACAAGCAGTTTTACCAATTGGGAAGCAATTTATTGCAATCCATTGAAGTAGCTTTAGAAGCTGCTGATGATGAATTTGATCTTGATTTAGATGTGGAGCGCCAGGGCGGCAATGTGATCAATATCCGCTTTAGGGATAAAAGCGTGATTGTGGTGAATACACAGCCGCCTTTGCATGAAATTTGGGTGGCTGCGAAGTCTGGCGGCTATCACTACCGTTGGGCAGGAACTATGACTCAACCTTTATGGTTGGATACCAAAACTGGGAAAGAGCTTTTGAGCGATTTATCTCAATTTGCTAGCGCACAAGCTGGACAGGCGCTCAAGATTGGATTGATTAAATCCTAGTAGTGTTAAGCCGCTCCAGTAGCCGTTAAGGTTTCAATAACTTGGGCATCAGGAACACTCTTGATCTGTGCCTGACCAATCTTTTCTAAGACCACGTAACGGATTTTCCCGCCTTCCGTTTTTTTATCTACTTGCATTAGCTCCATATAGCGTTCTGCACCGAATTTTGGCGGCACGATAGGCAGGTTCATTGAGCTGATAATTTTGGTGAGACGGTCGAATTCGGCTTTGCTGATGTACTTTAAACGGCACGATAAGTCAGCAGCCATGACCATTCCACAGCCCACGGCTTCGCCATGCAACCATTCTCCGTACCCCATGCCGGCTTCAATAGCATGTCCAAATGTGTGACCAAAATTCAGGGTGGCGCGTACACCACTCTCTCTTTCGTCAGCAGAAACCACCGCCGATTTAATTTCACATGAGCGTAGAACAGCATGCCCCATTGCATTTGTATCGCAGCCTAATAATGCAGAAGCATTTGCTTCAATCCAGTCTAAAAATTGAGCATCAGCAATAGCACCATGTTTTACTACTTCCGCGAGGCCTGCAGAAAGTTCGCGTGGAGGCAGTGTCTTTAGTGTATTGAGATCGGCAATCACTGCGACAGGCTGATGAAATGCCCCAATCATGTTTTTACCCAATGGATGATTGATGCCAGTTTTACCGCCAACAGAAGAGTCTACTTGAGCTAGCAGGGTTGTAGGAACCTGGATAAAACGGATGCCACGCATAAAACTAGCGGCAGCAAAACCTGTCATATCGCCAATGACGCCGCCACCGAGGGCGACCAACATCGTTTGACGATCTGCTCCAAACTTGAGGAGATCATCAAAAATGAGTTGGAGATTTTTCCAGTCTTTATAGGATTCACCATCGGGCAGGATGATAGTTCTGACGGGCTTACCCAATTTCTCTAAAGTCTTTGTGAGGCGCTCTGCATATAGGGGGGCAACAGTAGTGTTGGTAACGATATAAATTGAGCTCGCTTTTTCACAAGCGCTAAATAAGTTTGGTTGATCAATAAGGTCGGTACCAATATGAATGGGGTAGCTGCGAGTACCGAGATCAACTTCAAGTGTTTTCATCATAGTTTTCAAGCAAGTTCAAGCTGCATGATTAAGGTATTGACCAATTGATTGACACTGGGCTTGCCGGTTTCAATCACGTGATCAGCAATTTCACGATAGAGGGGATCGCGAACCGTATACAAATTTTCTAGAATTTTTTTGGCATCCCCATTTCGGAGAAGAGGCCGTCCTTCGCCCCCTTTAGTGCGGTGCCAAAGTTCAATGGGATTGGCGTGCAAATAAATGACAGTCCCACGATTTTTAAGCGCATCCCGATTTTCGGGTAATAAAACAGCGCCCCCGCCGGTAGCCAAAACAATATCTTCCTCTGAAGTGAGTTCTCGAATGACCTGCGCCTCTCTTTTACGAAAGCCTTCTTCCCCTTCCATTTCAAAAATGACAGGAATCTTTACGCCACATCGATCTTCAATGACATGGTCAGCATCTAGAAAGCGCCGCCCTAGTTTTTTGGCAAGCACTTTACCGACGGTCGACTTTCCAGCGCCCATGAGGCCGATCAGAAAAATATTGTTTGTCGAAGAGTTCACCCTTCGATTTTATTAGGGTTTGTCTAGAACGGTCGGAGTTAGGAAGACCAGAAGCTCAGTTTTGTCTTGTAATTTAGATTTATGGCGGAATAAATGGCCAATTAAGGGGATATCTCCTAGTAATGGGATTTTCACTTCATCTTCTCTCTCGGTGGTCTGAAAGATGCCTCCAATAATGGCAGTGCCCCCATTTTCTACGGTCACCTCAGAGCTAAGGCTTTTAGTATCGATGGCGTAGCCTTGTTCGGTTTTCATGCCGATGGTGTCTTTATTGATGCCCACCAGCATTGAAATTTTTCCATCTGGATGAATTTTGGGTAGAACCTCTAGACGTAAGTTGGCTTTTCTGAACTGTAATTTGCTGCCGTTTTGAGAGGTAGTTTGGTAGGGCAATTCAGTTCCCTGTTCAATGGTTGCCTTAACTTGATCTCCAGTCATGATGCGGGGGTTGGAGAGAATTTTTCCTTGCCCCTCTGACTCAAGAGCAGAAAGCTCCATTTGTAAAAGGCGACTAGCATTCCGCGAAACCAGGGTTGCTCCCACTGTTGCTGGATTAAAACCATTTAACCCAGACCCTCCCAGATCGACATTACCGGAGATTTTTTGATCTAGATTACTCAAGGTGTTTGCTTGGTAAGCCAGTTTTACCCCTAATTCACGTGCAAAGCGCTCATCCGCTTCTACGATGCGGGCTTCAATGAGGATCTGTCGCGGGCTGTTAATGTGGTCACCCCCAAAAGGTAACGCAGCATCTTCGCGGCGATGTTTTTGAAAGGCTTGGATTTCTGCATAGGGCCCAATCCAGTAAATATCCCCATTCCTGATAAGCCGTAAACCCCTGCTGGCCAGAATAGAATGCAGAGCGGTTTGCCATGGGGTATTGCGCAAGTCGACTGTGAGCCTGCCTTGGATGGATTCACTCAGTAAAAAGTTGGTGTTGCCAAGCTTGGCGAGAACTTGCAAAAGTTCAACCATCTCAATATCGACAAATTGCAGGCTAATCGGAGTATCCAGATGATTCTGGGTAGAGGCATATGCACGAGATGGGTTCATGAAAAATGTACCCAGCAGGATGAGCCAGACACTCCATTTTTTTAAGTAGTTAGCCAAGCATTTAGGGTGAGAATTCATTCAGATTTAGAGGGCTTAAGAACAATTGTTCTGCCATGAGGATGAATGAGGGTGGCCGCCTCTTTTTCAATATGACTGAGTCGCCAATCCCCCAGAACTACGGAGCCTTTTTCAAACATTTCACTTTGCTTTCCGGTATGAAAAAACGCTTGATGGAAATTACCCTTTTGGCTAGCCCCCAAGTAACGCCAACGGCTAAGCTCACCCTCATGAGGAAGCGCTTTCGGCTTGTCTGAGGGCTTAGATAAAGGCTTGTTTTCTTTAAAAGAGTGAATGCTCACTTCTAATTTATCAAATGAATCATATAGGTCATCTTGGCCTTGCTCTAATTCTTCACGCAGGAGGCCAAATTCTTTTTGGAGGGCAGAAATTTCCTTTTGAGAGGACTGGGCAATCGATTGGGTATGGCTAATGAAAGACTCATAAACAATGTATAAGCCACCGCAGACCCCTAATAAGCAGGCACAAATAACTAGGAGCCCACCTATTTTTTGCGCTTGTATGGTCAAGTCCATACCCTTCAAAAACTCTAGATTGACGTTTTTATTGGGTTGGTTATGGGGCGCTGAGCTGGGAGATTTGGAGCTGGGTGCTTTACGAATTCCATGGGGATCTGGGATGGCTGGGTCGTCTCCGAGATCGCTCAAAATCTCATCGAATGACTGCGGGGAAATTTGGCGTGATGGCATGCCTATATTCTTTGGGTGTGACCATTTAAAATCCATCGGCTTAGCTTGAATTCATTGTCAGAACTTTCGACCGAAACAACTAAAAAACGGGGGGTTTGGTGCTTTTAGGTAAATTGCTTAAGCACCCTATAATTTGAAAATATGGCCCTACCCCCAAAAGACAAGCCGACGCAATCCCAGCGGCCAATCCGTCAGCTTGACCGACGTCCTCGACAATCGCGATTAGAGCCTGGTCATACTCGCAAGTCATCCAGCAATCCCCTGATTAAAGCCTTGCTCATTATTGGCGTAGTGTTTGCTTTAGTAGTAATGCTACTAATGGGCTATGCATTTTTGGTGGCAAAGCCAAACCTACCCAAAATTTCTGCTTTAACCGATTACAACCCGAAGACGCCTCTGCGCATCTATACCGCTGACAAAGTCTTGATTGGCGAATTTGGGGAAGAGCGTCGCAAAGTGATTCCTCTAAATGAAATCCCGCTCAGTATGCGTAACGCAGTTTTGGCTATAGAGGACGATCGTTTTTATTCTCATGGTGGTGTGGACTATGTGGGCATTCTGAGGGCCGCTGCGACAAACTTACGTGGTCATCTTTCCCAAGGAGCTTCAACAATTACCATGCAGGTGGCCAGAAACTTCTTTTTAAGTAACGAGAAAACCTTTAGTCGAAAAATATATGAAGTTCTCTTGGCCTGGGAAATTGAGTCTCAGCTAACTAAAGATAAGATTCTCGAAATCTATATGAACCAAATTTTCTTGGGTCAGAGAGCGTATGGGTTTTCTAGTGCGGCTCAGATTTACTTCGGTAAAGAGTTGAAAGACATCACGATTGCAGAATCTGCCATGTTGGCTGGCCTGCCTAAAGCCCCCTCTGCTTACAACCCTGTTAGCAATTTTCGGCGGGCCAAGATTCGACAGGAATATATCTTGCAGCGCATGCGGGATTTGGGTTACATCAATTCTGAGGAATATCAAAAAGCGATGGCGGAGGAGTTGCATATTCGGGGTCTAGGTAACGAATTTGCAGTACGCGCTGATTTCCCAGCAGAAATGGTTCGACAATTGCTCTTTACTCAGTACGGTGAGGCGATCTACTCCCAGGGAATTGATGTTTACACCACTATCTTGAAAGCAGATCAAGATGCTGCCTATAAGGCAGTGCGCCGTGGAATTTTTGAATATGATTTGCGTCATGCTTATCGTGGGCCAGAGGGTTTTATTGATCTTCCAGAGGATCCAGTTAAACGACAACGCGCAATTGATGAGGCTTTACTTGCTTACCCGCAGTTGGACGATTTGCAGTCGGGCGTTGTGCTCGATGTGAAGCCCAAAGAAATGCAGGTCATGATTGCAACTGGTGACACCATTACTTTGAAGGGTGAGGGCATGAAGTTAGCAGCCGCCTCGATCACCGATAGCACCCAGCCTAAAAAGCGCCTACGTCCAGGCGCAGTGGTGAGATTGCTTTTAGATGCCGGAGTCTGGAAATTGGCCCAGTTGCCACAGGTAGAGGCAGCATTTGTCTCTATGAATGCAGAAACGGGTGCGATTCTTTCCTTGGTTGGTGGGTTTGATTTCCGCCGCAACCAATTCAATCACGTCACTCAAGCCTTACGTCAGCCAGGCTCTTCCTTCAAGCCCTTTATATACGCGGCTGCGATTGAAAAAGGGTTTTCGCCAAGCACTGTGGTGAACGATGCCCCTTTATCTATAGGAAGCATGGAGACTGGAAGTCAGGCTTGGGAACCAAAAAATTACGATGGGAAGTATGACGGCATGATGCGTTTGCGTAACGCTTTAGCTAAATCGAAGAACTTGGTATCCGTACGTATCATCCGCGCAATTGGCCCATCTTATGCCCAAGAATATATTCAGCGTTTTGGCTTTGAGCCTGAAAAACACCCACCTTATTTAACAATGGCTCTCGGAGCGGGCTCTGTTACCCCATTGCAAATGGCTGCCGCATATAGCGTATTTGCAAATGGTGGATATCGGGTCGACCCATTCTTGATCGATAAGATGGTTGATACCAAAGGCACAGTTTTATTTGAAGCCAAACCAACTCATGCGCGTGAAGATGCGACCCGAGTATTAGATGCACGAACTGCATTTGTAATGGACAGCATGTTGCAGGAGGTAACCAAGACTGGAACTGCAGCTTCAGCGAGAGTGAAATTGAGTCGTAGTGATATTGCAGGTAAAACAGGTACTACCAACGAGTCCCATGATGCTTGGTTTGCCGGCTACAACCCTAAGGTTGTCGCTATTGCCTGGATTGGTTTTGATAAGCCGGCCAGCTTGGGTGATAGAGAGACTGGCGGCGGCCTTGCCTTGCCTATGTGGATTTCTTATATGTCTATTGCCTTAAAAGATAGCCCCCAGGAATCTCGCGCAGTTCCGGAAGGCGTAACGCAATTTGATGGCGATTGGTTTGTACCTGAATTCTCTCGTAATGGCGGCGTTCGCGAACTGCAATAGTTCGATTGCTCAATGGCTCGCCAAGCTCGCACGGTAATACCTGGCCAAGTAATGCATATCATGGTGCGGGGTAATAACCGTGAAACCATTTTCTTTAGCCCGGAAGATCGCCACATTTACTTAGAGTGGTTGCGCGAAGCTGCCAGACAATTTGGTTGCGCAGTCCATGCATTTGCTTTGATGCCAAATCATGTGCACTTACTCCTAACACCACAAAATGAAGATTCATTAGCAAAAACCATGCAGTCTTTAGGCAGGCGTTACGCTCAATACTTCAACCAACAACATCATCGCTCAGGGACAATTTGGGAAGGGCGCTATCGCTCATCACTCATTGACCCCGATTATTTTCTGCGTTGCCAGCGTTATATTGAATTAAATCCAGTTCGAGCTGGCTATGAATCAAGTCCCCAAGACTCCGCTTGGACTAGCTATGCAACGCATATTGGTGGCAATGCAGAGTCCTGGCTTGTGGATCACGAGCACTTTTGGAAGCTAGGTAATACTCCCTTTGAAAGGCAAATCCACTGGGCTAATTTTGTAAAAGAGGGGGCGCCTCACTGGGAAGATAGGCAAATTACTGAATCATTAATTCGTTCTAAGCCATGGGTAAGCGATATTTACGCCAAAAAACTCTTTAAAGATGCTCCTGAGCTCACTCAAATTCGACATCGTGGGCGACCAAAGAAAATTAATACATTAAATTCAACGACTTAGAGTTATTTAATTACTGTAAGTTGCTTATGCCTTTTGGCTAGCCATCGACTCTGTCCCTAATTAATCAATTCATTTTGGTGCGGTATCAAATTAAATGGGACAGACTCATTTTATTTCTATTGCATCAGTATGGGTATTCACCTATATTGGATATCCAAAAAGATATCAGGCCATTGCTGCCTTACGGAAATACTATGACTACACCATTGAATACTGACCTTCGTCCATTGGCTCAAGGTTTATATGACCCTAGAAATGAACATGATGCTTGTGGCGTAGGATTCGTCGCGCATATTAAAGGCAAAAAAACCCACGAGATCGTTTCCCAAGGTTTACAGATTTTGGAGAACTTAGATCACCGGGGAGCAGTTGGAGCTGATCCATTAATGGGTGACGGCGCTGGTATCTTGATTCAAATTCCTGATACTTTGTATCGCGAAGAGATGGCTAAGCAAGGTGTCACTTTGCCACCTTTAGGCGAGTATGGCGTTGGTATGATTTTCTTGCCTAAAGAGCATGGTTCACGTTTGGCTTGCGAACAAGAATTAGAGCGAACAGTGCGTTTAGAAGGTCAAGTTGTTTTAGGTTGGAGAGATGTTCCGATCGATGTGAAATTGCCGATGTCGCCAACAGTGCGAATGACTGAGCCATTTATCCGTCAGATTTTTATTGGCCGTGGTCGCGACATCATGACAACAGATGCGCTTGAGCGTAAGTTGTATGTTATTCGTAAAACAGCCAGCCATGCGATTCAAGATTTGCATCTAAAGCATGGTAAAGAATATTTCGTTGCATCGATGTCTGCCAGAACCATTGTTTACAAAGGGTTGCTCTTGGCAAATCAAGTGGGCGCCTATTACCAAGATTTAACGGACCCACGTACTGTTTCAGCGCTAGCCCTAGTGCATCAGCGCTTTTCTACTAATACTTTCCCGGCTTGGGAATTGGCGCATCCCTACCGCATGATTGCGCACAACGGCGAGATTAATACCGTTAAAGGAAACGTCAATTGGGTGAATGCACGTGAGGGCGCGATTAGTTCCCCTGTATTGGGCGACGACTTGCAAAAATTATGGCCATTGATATACCCAGGCCAATCAGATACCGCTTGCTTTGATAACTGCTTAGAGTTGTTAGTGATGGCTGGTTATCCATTGGCGCAAGCGATGATGATGATGATTCCTGAAGCATGGGAACAACATGCATTGATGGATGACAATCGCCGTGCGTTCTATGAATACCACGCTGCGATGATGGAGCCATGGGATGGCCCTGCTGCAATGGCATTTACGGATGGACGCCAGATTGGTGCAACGCTGGATCGTAACGGGTTACGTCCAGCGCGTTATTACGTCACCGATGATGACTTGGTCATCATGGCTTCAGAAGCTGGCGTATTGTCGATTCCTGAAAGCAAGATTGTTCAAAAATGGCGCTTGCAACCAGGCAAGATGTTCATGATCGATATGGAACAAGGCCGCATTATTGATGACGTAGAACTTAAGAATGCAGTTTCTAAAGCTAAACCGTATAAGAGTTGGATTGATGCTGTGCGCGTGAAGTTGGATGAGGTAGATGCAAGCCGTGTTGACTTGGTGGATGAAAAAACCACGATTCGTCCAGCAGCCAAATTACTTGATCGTCAACAAGCGTTTGGCTATACCCAAGAAGATATTAAGTACCTCATGGCGCCTATGGCCATGAATGGGGAAGAGGCGATTGGTTCAATGGGTAATGACAGTCCATTGGCGGTTCTTTCAAACAAGAACAAGCCGCTTTATAACTACTTTAAGCAATTATTTGCACAGGTTACTAACCCTCCGATCGACTCCATTCGCGAGAATATGGTCATGTCATTGGTTTCTTTCATTGGCCCAAAACCCAATTTACTAGATACGAATAACATCAATCCTCCAATGCGCTTGGAAGTGAGTCAGCCGATTTTAGATTTTGATGACATCACTAAGATACGTCATATTGGTCACTACACCAACGGTAAGTTCCGCTCTTATGAACTGGATATTTGTTATCCAGCAGTGTGGGGCAAAGCGGGTATTGAAGCGCGTTTAGCGTCTTTATGCGCTGAGGCTGCGGATGCAGTGCGCTCGGGATATAACATCTTGATCGTGAGCGATCGTCAGGTTGATGAGAAGCATGTGGCGATTCCAGCTTTGTTAGCAACTTCAGCCATTCATCAGCACTTGGTGGAAAAAGGTTTACGCACTAGCGTTGGACTCGTGGTTGAAACTGGTAGTGCTCGTGAAACGCATCACTTTGCGCTCTTGGCGGGCTATGGCGCAGAAGCAATTCATCCGTACCTCGCTATGGAAACGTTGACTGAGATGGCCAAGGGTTTATCAGGTGACTTATCTGGTGAGAAAGCGGTTAAAAACTTTATCAAAGCAGTTGGTAAGGGTTTACAAAAAGTGATGTCCAAGATGGGTATATCGACTTATATGTCTTATACCGGCTCACAGATTTTTGAAGCTATCGGCTTGAATCATGAAGTGATTAACCAGTACTTCAAGGGCACCCCTTCTAATGTCGGTGGTATTGGTGTATTCGAGGTGGCTGAAGAAGCTTTGCGTATGCATACTGCAGCATTCGGTAACGATCCCGTGTTAACGAACATGCTCGATGCCGGTGGTGAGTATGCCTTCCG
>CAIMPQ010000103.1 GCA_903843315.1 uncultured beta proteobacterium | reverse complement strand
CAAGTAGCACGCAATACCTTGCGTGAAATTGGTTACGACAATACTGCTTACGGTATCGACTATAAAGGCTGCGCAGTACTCGTTGCTTATGACAAGCAAAGCCCGGATATTGCTCAAGGTGTTGATAAGGCACATGACGATGGTTTAGATCAAGGAGCTGGAGACCAAGGCCTGATGTTTGGTTATGCTTGCGATGAAACTGCAGAGCTCATGCCTTTGCCTATCCACTTGTCACACCGTTTGGTAGAACGTCAATCCCAGTTGCGCCGCGATGGCCGTTTGACCTGGTTGCGCCCAGATGCCAAGTCTCAAGTGACATTGCGTTACGTAGATGGTAAGCCTGACTCAATCGATACTGTCGTACTGTCTACTCAGCATGATGAAGATATCTCTCTTGAAAAATTGCGTGAAGCCGTGATCGAAGAGATCATCAAGCCAGTGTTGCCTAAGCATTTGGTCAAGGGCGCGATTAATTTCTTGGTAAACCCAACCGGTCGTTTTGTCATCGGCGGTCCACAAGGTGACTGCGGTTTAACTGGTCGCAAAATTATTGTGGATACCTACGGTGGTGCAGCTCCTCACGGTGGTGGCGCTTTCTCAGGTAAAGATCCATCCAAGGTTGATCGCTCTGCTGCCTATGCCGGTCGCTATGTTGCTAAGAACATTGTTGCTGCTGGATTAGCTAGCAAGTGTTTGATTCAGATTTCTTACGCTATCGGCGTTGCAAAACCAACTTCAGTCATGGTGAGCACTTTTGGTACTGGCAAAATTTCTGATGAAAAGATTGCACAATTAGTATCGGAACACTTTGACTTACGTCCAAAAGGGATCGTGAAGATGCTCAATCTCTTACGCCCAATTTATCGTAAGACTGCTGCTTATGGCCACTTTGGCCGTGAAGAGCCAGAATTTACGTGGGAACAATGCGATAAAGCACCCGCATTGCGCGCTGCAGCAGGTTTATAAGCATTAAAAAGCAGTTTGTAGCTGTATGAGGCGAAATATGGCGTAATTGATTACAATTACGCCATACCTTCAAGGAGCGTTGCAAGGATTGCTGAGACCCAGCACTTCCCCAGGCTTGAAGGGAGTGGATTCCTAAACGGAATTTGCTCATTGCAACCGCGCTCGCTAACCCATGATTCAATGGCTAGCGAGTTTCTACTCCAGCATTGGATCGTATTTAGCTGGAGCATTAATGAATACCGTTACTGATTTAAACAACTTTGTTGCAACTCATTGCGCAATTGCCGATATTTCTTTGGCTGACTTTGGACGTAAAGAAATTGCGATTGCTGAAACTGAGATGCCTGGCCTTATCGCCATTCGTGATGAATTCGCTGCACAACAGCCATTACGTGGCGCACGCATCACTGGTTCATTGCACATGACCATTCAAACTGCTGTATTGATCGAGACCCTTGAGGCACTTGGTGCGGAAGTCCAGTGGGCTTCATGCAATATTTTCTCAACTCAAGACCATGCTGCTGCTGCCATTGCTGCTAACGGCACACCAGTATTTGCTATCAAAGGTGAGACTCTTGAGCAGTATTGGGATTTCACGCACCGTATATTTGAATGGGCTGATGGCGGCTTTACCAATATGATTTTGGATGACGGTGGCGATGCTACTTTGTTATTGCACCTTGGTGCACGCGCTGAAAAAGATCAAGCTTGTTTAAATCACCCAACTAGCGAAGAAGAAACTATTTTGTTTGCTGCCATCAAGAAAAAATTGGCACAAGACCCAACTTGGTATTCCACACGCTTAGAAAAAGTTAAAGGCGTTACAGAGGAAACTACCACTGGTGTTCATCGCCTTTATCAAATGTTTGCTAAAGGTGATTTGAAGTTCCCGGCAATCAATGTGAATGATTCAGTAACTAAGAGTAAGTTTGACAATCTTTATGGCTGCCGTGAGTCTTTGGTTGATGCCATTAAACGTGCAACAGACGTGATGGTGGCTGGTAAGGTTGCAGTAGTTTGTGGCTACGGCGATGTAGGTAAGGGCTCAGCACAAGCTTTGCGTGCCTTATCTGCCCAAGTTTGGGTTACTGAAGTAGATCCAATTTGCGCATTACAAGCCGCAATGGAAGGTTATCGAGTGGTAACAATGGATTACGCCGCAGATAAAGCCGATATTTTTGTTTCAGCAACTGGTAACTACCATGTGATTACTCATGACCATATGATCAAGATGAAGAATCAAGCGATTGTTTGTAACATTGGTCACTTTGATAATGAGATTGATGTTGCTGGTATTGAAAAGTACCGATGGGAAGAGATCAAGCCTCAGGTAGATCATGTGATTTTCCCAGCAAGCAATGGCAAGCCAGAGAAGCGCATCATCATTTTGGCTAAAGGCCGTTTGGTAAATCTTGGCTGTGGTACAGGCCATCCCTCCTATGTGATGAGTTCTTCATTTGCAAACCAAGTGATTGCACAAATCGAATTATGGAATGCAGTTGGTACAGATAAATACCCAGTGGGTGTTTACACCTTGCCTAAGCATTTGGATGAGAAGGTTGCACGCTTACAGCTTAAGACTCTCAATGCAGAGTTGACGGTATTGTCTGATCAGCAAGCTTCGTACATTGGCGTAACGAAGGAAGGTCCATACAAAGCTGACCACTACCGTTATTAATTTGTTAAACCAATAGACCTAGGCCCAAGATCATGGAATTAAGCATTGAATTCTTTCCTCCAAAAACACCTGAAGGTGAGAGTAAGCTGCATCTTGTGCGCGAGCGCTTTAGTGAAACGCTGAAGCCCTCGTTTTATTCTGTGACTTTTGGTGCCGGTGGCTCTACACAGTCTGGCACATTAAAGGTGGTGAGCGACATTCATGCTGCTGGTGCAGTAGTTGCGCCCCATCTATCTTGTGTTGGCAGTTCGCGTGATAGCGTGCGTGAGATGCTCAAGCAATATCAAGCTTTGGGTATTAAGCGAATTGTGGCCCTACGTGGCGACTTACCATCTGGCATGGGCCAATATGGCGAGTTTCATCATGCTAATGAGTTGGTGGAATTTATTCGCGCAGAAACGGGAGATTGGTTTCATATTGATGTGGCTGCTTATCCAGAAACACATCCTCAGGCAAAGTCACCTGCAAGTGATGTAGATTTCTTTGTGCAGAAAATGAAAGCAGGGGCGAACTCTGCTGTGACTCAGTATTTTTATAATAGTGATGCTTATTTCCGCTTCGTAGATGAGGCTTATGACTTAGGTGTTACCCAGCCAATCGTTGCAGGAATTATGCCAATTACCAACAGTAGTCAGTTATTGCGTTTCTCAGATGCCTGTGGAGCAGAAATTCCACGTTGGATTCGATTGCGTTTGCAGTCTTATGGAGACGATATTGCTTCTATTCGTGCGTTCGGTGAAGAAGTAGTGACGGATCTATGCGACCAGCTTTTAACGGCTGGTGCCCCAGGCATCCACTTCTATTCTTTAAACCAGGCTGATGCAGTTTTAGCAATTACTAATAATTTAGACTTAAGCGCGTAGTTAAGCGCGCACTTAGGCACGTAGGCCAGATTCAGTTAGTAACATGTCAAGCGGCTCATCATGTGTTTGCGCCGACCACTGATCATCATTTAGTTTTTGCCAATCAAAGCCAATCCCCATGCAAATGAGGTTTGGCTTATTTTTTCTGAGTTGCGCCAAGGTCCGATCAAAGTATCCGCCACCGTAGCCTAAACGCCAGAAGTGGGCTTCCCCAGCCAGAACAGAACTTGTCCAGCCTACGCAAGGCATCAAAATGCAATCAGGGGTGACGGCAGGTCTTAAGGGATTATTCGGACTTGGCTCGGGCACACCATGTTGGCTTGGAGTTAAAACATCCCCATCTTGCCATTCATAAAAGTCGAGGTGTTTATCGGGTCGAGCAAATGGAAGCGCCAATCGGCGCCCGAAAACCTGGTTTGCCCAAGCCATTAATGCGGGGCGTAAATCCACCTCATCTTGAATGGGCCAATAAACAGCAATCGTGCCTAAGGATTTGCCATCACCCTCTAAAAACTGACTTAGTCCAGCAATCAGTCGATCTTTAGTTTGGGCGTAATTTTGCCCAGCAGCAAATTCTTTGCGTTGCTTTAACAAATCTTGGCGAAGAGATTTTGGTGAATTACCGTGCATATCGACCATTATCAGGCGAAAATTAGAAGATATAGTAAACAAGTTCATGCCTGGCAGGTAGCCCGGCAAATGCGCATAGGGTTAGATAGTGAAAAAGAAGTTGGAATCTCGGATAAGTAAACATTCTCAATGGCTCAAGATGCTGGTCTTAGGTATCACCTTGGTGATACCTTATGCCCATGCCGAAAAGACCAAGAAGCCAAGCCTACCCAAATCCTATGAGAGCAAAGCTGCCCCCCCTGAGATTACCGATACAGATCGGATGTTTATTGATTTGCGCGAAGCCGCTAGAAAGAACGACGTATTTCGTACTCAGCAACTGTCATCAAACTTAGCAAACTATCCATTTGATGATTATGTAGCGTACTTTCGCATTAAGCCGCAGTTATTTGATGGGGCTGGTGGAGCACGAGGCGATTACAGCGCCGATGCACAAGTAGTGGCTTTCTTAAATCAGTATCAAGGTACAGCGCTAGCCGATCGAATGCGCAATGATTGGCTTTTAGTTTTAGGGAAGCGTAAAGATTGGGCGCGTTTTGATGTTGAGTACGCGAAGTTTGTTTTGGATGATGATACTCAGGTGAAATGCTACTCCCTGCTCTCCAAATTATCTCAAGGTGAAAACCCAACCAAATTAGCAATCGATGCGCGCGCAGTATTATTAGATCCAAGCTATTTTGGACAAGCTTGTCAGGAGTTAGTCCCTTCACTTGTTGCCGCTGGAGGCATGACCCCGAGTGAGGCAAAAGCCATCGGTCGCGCTGCTAGTGAGAGAGGTTACGATACGATGGCGCGTCGATTGGGTGGCGAAGATCCCATCGCAGAGATTGTTAAAGCTGCTAAAGCAGATCCCGCTAAAGCGTACCGTGATTTTTCTCAGAGTGCATCACGTTATAGCAAAGAGAATCAAGCTGTAGCCTGGGGAGTGATTGGTCAATTTCTTGGGAAAAAGCTAGATCCTAATGCAGACGATGCCTATCGGATGCAACAAGAGCTAGGCTATAACGAGCTACTTTCAGTTGAGTCACAAGAATGGAAAGTGCGCGCAGGTTTACGTGCTAAGGATTGGGTCTTGGTAAAAAATGCCATAGATGGAATGAATCCCGCAGTAAGGGCCAAGGATCCAGCATGGACTTATTGGTATGGCAGGGCATTAAAAGCAGAAGGTCAAGACGTCAAAGCCAAGGACAGCTTTGAACTAATCGCCGACCAATATAATTTTTATGGGCAGCTGGCACGCGAAGAGTTAGCAAGGTCCAATCATGCACCGACCCGCACCAAAGTTACCGATCAAGAGATTGATGCAATGGCCAGCCGTAAAGGCTTTATTAGGGGTGAGCGTTTATATGCCATGAACTTACGATTTGAAGGAAATCGCGAGTGGAATTGGGAGCTGCGCAATATGACTGACAAGCAATTGCTTGCTGCTGCTGAATATGCCAAACGGATTAACTTATATGACCGTGTAGTTAATACTGCCGATCGTACGAAGCAAGAGCATGACTTTAGCTTGCGTTACCCTACGCCATATCGTGAAGAGCTATCTCCCATCGCCAGACAAATTGATCTTAATCTTGCCTGGGCTTATGGGCTGATTCGTCAAGAGTCCCGCTTCATCATGAATGCGTCATCATCGGTGGGCGCATCTGGTTTGATGCAGGTGATGCCAAACACAGCAAAGTATGTCGCCAAGAAAATCGGCATGGTGAATTACACCAATGACAAGTTAAGCGACACCACAACAAATCTCACTTTAGGCAGTAACTATCTCAATATGGTGTTGATTGATCTTGATGGTTCCTGGGTACTGGCTTCTGCCGCCTATAACGCTGGCCCATCTCGTTCTAAAGCATGGCGTGAGCGTCTAACTGGTCCTACTGAGGGGGCAATCTTTGCTGAGACGATTCCCTTTAATGAGACTCGTACTTATGTGAAAAACGTACTCTCAAATGCAAATTACTATTCCTCGGTTATGAATGGTCAGCAGCAATCCTTAAAGCAACGCTTGGGTGTCATTTCGCCTAAAGCCGCCACACAATCAGAACTCCCTTAATCTGCACTCCTAACATTGGAACTTTCATGAAATACGACATCCTTCTTATCGGCGGCAATGGATTTGTGGGGCGAGTATTAGCTGCGCAGTTACAGGCTCAGGATTATTCAGTGCTATTACCAACGAGTCATCTTGCGGCTGGACGTGAACTCAGAATGTTACCGAAAGTGCATCTCGAAGATGCTGATGTTCATGAGTTTGATGAATTACAAGCGCTTTGCGGGCGCATTAAGCCCAATGGCGTAGTCATCAATTTGGTTGGTGTATTGCACGATAAACCAGCTATGCCTTATGGAAAAGTCTTAAAGGCTGCTCATGTGGATTTACCGAAAAATATCATTACTGCAATGCAGATGAATGGTCTCAAGCGCTATTTGCACATGAGCGCTTTAGGTGCTGATTCAAATGGTCCATCTATGTACCAGCGTAGCAAAGGGGATGGCGAAGCAGCGGTTAGAGAGAGCGCTTTAGACTGGACTATCTTTAGGCCATCCGTGATTTTTGGTGCCCAAGATCAATTTATCAATCTGTTCGCAAAGTTAACTAAATTATTCCCCGCAATACCTTTAGCAAATCACCAGGCGAAGTTTCAGCCGGTGAGTGTGGATGATGTAGCAACCGCATTTTCGATGGCCATAAAGATGCCGCAAACAATTCATCAAGCCTATGACTTGGTTGGGCCTACGGTTTACACCATGAAAGAAATTGTCGAGTTTGCCGCACGCAAAGCAAGAACCTCTTGTGCCATCATTCCAGTCCCTGCATTTGTTGGGCATCTGCAGGCCTTGGCTTTTGAATTCTTACCTGTGCCAACTTTGATGTCGCGTGACAATATTGCTTCAATGCAGTTGCCTAATGTTTTGCCAGTAGATGGCAGTGACGCCTTGACTGAAGTTTTCAAAATAAGTCGCCGTAGCCTGGAAGGCATGCAGTAATGAAGATCTACGCAGTCGGTGGTGCTATCAGGGACAATTTAATGGGTTTACCCGTGCATGATATCGACTATGTAGTTGTAGGTTCAAGCGTAGAGGAAATGCTCGCTAAAGGCTTTCGCCCAGTTGGCAAAGACTTCCCGGTCTTTTTGCATCCAGATACGCAGGCTGAGTATGCCTTGGCTCGCACCGAGCGTAAAACAGGTCAAGGCTATAAAGGCTTCCACTTTTATGCTGACCCTTCTGTCACTTTAGAGCAGGATTTAGAGCGTCGCGATTTAACCATTAATGCAATGGCCCAAGAGCTTGATGCTGACGGAAAACCGTTTGGCCCAATTATTGATCCGTATAACGGACAAGAAGATTTAGCTAGCAAAGTATTTCGTCATGTGTCTGATGCCTTTGCAGAAGACCCTTTGCGCTTGTTACGTATAGCTCGCTTTGCCGCACGCTTCCCAGAATTTAGTATTGCTGACGAAACAATGAGTGCATTAAGGGCAATTGTTCAGTCGGGCGAATTAAATGCACTTTCAGCAGAGAGAATTTGGCAAGAACTAGCGAGAGGATTGATTGCTATAAAGCCGATGCATTTGTTTCAAGTTTTACTCAATACAGGAGCTGCCAAAACGATTCTGCCACCCACGCTTGCTGCGAACCTTGCGAACGAATCATTTCGTGAAGCATTGATTGTGCATTTTGATTTAGGTAGCAACCGATTAGAAGAGCGTTGCGCCATCACCTTGATGGATTTAGACTCAAGTGAAATTCGGTCTTGGGCTGAGTGTGTGCGCATGCCAATTGAGGTGCGGGACTTTAGTGAGATCTTTAGTGATCTGAAATTGCTCTCTCAAAAGTCGCCAGCAGATACCTATCAAGCAGTTGATGTGTTGGCCTGGTTTAATCGTGCCGATGTTTGGCGTAAGCCCGATCGCGGTCAGGCTTTATTAGATCTTGCTGAAAAACTTGGATTCAAAGCCTTGCCTTTGCTTGCAGCAGTGCGTCAGGCTCAGGGATTAAATACTGCGGAAATTATTGCTAGCGTTGAGGCTCAAGATCGCTCTAATGGCGAGCGTATTGGTAGTGCATTTGAATCTGCCAGGCTAGCTGCTATCACTGCAGCCCTTCAGTCTTAGAGTCTATTTCTGCCCCGGAGTCCAGGCAGGTCCTCCAGCGTAAATCCAGGAAGTAAAGCGTTCAAATTCTTTGTAAAAGCAAAGGCTTTAAAGAGCTCACCCATCTCTGCCTCAGAGAGTAATTTTTGTAGTGAGTTTGATATCGGCAAAAAGGTTTCTGGGTTGCTGGGGTTGCCAATTTCTAAGGCAATGTCGCCTATGCCAGCATCTAGCAAGTAAGCAGCTTGATTGGTGAGGAAGACATCATCCGCATTTTCTGCAAGTGCGCTGCGCGCAATCTGTGACCAGTCAACGTGAGTCGTTAGGTCGCATAGCCCTGGTAAATAAAATGGATCTTGAATTGCGTGATGACGATGGTGGGCCATTAGCGTGCCCTCTAATCTTTGAGGGTGGTAGTACTCACTTTCGGGGAAGCCATAGTCAAACGTTAAGAACAAGCCTGTATTTAGATGTTGGGCAACGTGATGCATCCATGCATTGGCTGGAATATGGAGTTCAGTAACATATCCCTCAGAGAAATTTGTACTTAACAAGCTTTCGGGCAATAGAGCTTGCGCTACTGGCTTACCAGCTTTCCAGAGCAGTACATTTTCTTCAAAGGCAACACCATACCAATACCAAAATCCATTTTGAAAAATAATCGCGTCACAAGGAATCGCATCAATCACTTCATTGGCAAGAATGATGCCTTTGAAATCTTTGGGTAATTCACTAAGCCAATCGCATTGTGTAGATAAACCAAGATCACTAACGACATTTGTAATGGACTCTTTTTGTCGTTGTGCGAGATCTGGAGATATTTCAATAATGTCGTAACGATCCAAGTAAAAGCCCAGATCGCTTAAGCGAGTCAGAATGGAGGTCGCCAATTTACCGGTACCGGCACCAAACTCCAAGATTTGAGCAGGGAGCCCTTTTTCTTTGAGTCCCTCCAGGATTGGCAGGAAGGTTGAACAAATAGCCGCACCAAAGAGCGGACTCAACTCAGGTGCAGTTGTGAAATCTCCGCCAGCACCTAATTTATGGGCGCCAGCACTGTAATAGCCCATTCCGGGTTCATACAAGGCCATCTCCATATACCGTGAAAAGGGCATCCAGCCACCCTCAGAGGTGATCTGGGTGGCGATTTTGTCCTTTAGAAGCTGGGTATGCTCCGTTTCAAGGCTGGTCAAGGTAATATCCATAGCTCGTTAGTCTAAGAGAATTCAATTGAACTCACCCTTATCCCAGCAACAGAAAGCGGTTTTGGTGACCGGCGCTGCCAAGCGTCTGGGTCGGGAAATTGCTTTGCAGTTTGCACGCCAGGGGTGGGATGTAGCTGTTCATTATGGGCGATCTGAGAAAGAGGCCCTTGAAACGGTGAAGCAACTTCAGAGTTTGGGGGTAAGGTCTCAGGCCTTCCAGGCAGACCTAGCGATTGAGTCTGAAATCAAAAGCCTCTTTGAAGCTGTTAGTAAGGAATTCCCAAATCTCCATTGTTTAGTTAATAGTGCTTCCATCTTTGAATACGACCGCGCTAATTCGGAGACGCCTCTTTCAAGCAAGAGTTTGCAAGCGCATGCGCAGGTTAATTTAGCCGCACCAATCTTGCTGTCTCAGCTGATGTTTGAGTTTCAGAAAAATAGCACAAGCACAGTGGATGATGCGCATCTTCCATCCATAATTCAGCTGCTCGATCAAAAGCTCATTAACCTTAATCCAGATTACTTGTCTTACACCTTGTCAAAAGCTGCGCTCGCTGCTTCTGTTGAAATATTGGCAGTCGACTTGGCACCCATTTTGCGAGTGGTTGGTTTAGCGCCTGGAATTTCTTTACCTTCTGGCGATCAAACCAATGAGGGCTTTGCAAAAGCACATCAATTAACACCGCTCGGAAAGTCCTCCACGCCAACTGATGTTGCTATGGCTGCCGTATTTTTAGCCGGATCAAATGCCATTACAGGAACTACATTGTATGTGGATGGCGGGCAGCACTTATTGCCTTCTTCACGCGATGTGATGTTTAAGACAAGTTAAGTAATTTCATTCAATAAAAAGATCAGAAAAGTAATTATTTATGTATGCCATTCTCTCTCACCCGGCTCTCGTTGATTGTCGTCGCTTATTTTTGCGTGACTACGAAATTTATATCAATATCGGCGTTCATGATTTTGAGAAAAAAGCCGAGCAACGCGTGATCTTAAATGTTGATTTATATATACCATTGGCAATGAACACGCCAACCCATGATCAATTAGACGAAGTAGTTGACTACGATTTTATGCGTGAGACCATTAAGGCGCGGGCTTCTAAAGGCCATATTCATCTACAGGAAACGTTTTGCGATGACATTGTTGCGGCGATGCTTGTGCACCCTAAGGTATTGGCTGCACGCGTAAGCACTTCTAAGCCAGATGTCTATCCTGACTGCCATTCAGTTGGCGTTGAAGTATTTCGCATTAAGTAAGCCTGAAGTAATTAATAAAGAGTTGCATTGCTATGAGTGATATTCGTAAAGTTGTCTTTGAGGAAAATAAGCTAGAGAAAAAGTTATGTCGTCTAGTGGGCCAAGCTATTGGTGACTTTGGCATGATTGAAGACGGTGATAAGGTCATGGTGTGTGTATCGGGCGGTAAAGATAGTTATGCCATGCTGGATATCTTAATAAGGTTGCGTGAGCGTGCTCCAATCCATTTTGATATTGTGGCAGTGAACTTAGACCAGAAGCAGCCCAACTTTCCAGCAGAGATTCTGCCCAACTATTTAAAGAGTCTTGGCATTCAATTTCATATTGAAGAACAGGATACCTACAGCATTGTTAAGCGGGTTATTCCTGAGGGGAAAACTACCTGTGGTTTATGTTCGCGATTACGTCGCGGCATTTTGTATCGCGTGGCAGATGAGTTAGGCGCAACTAAGATTGCTTTGGGGCACCATCGTGATGACATCCTGGAAACGCTCATGCTAAATATGTTTTATGCAGGCAAATTAAAAGGTATGCCGCCAAAATTGCGTTCAGATGATGGCAAGCATATTGTGATTCGACCATTGGCATATGTACCCGAGAAATTACTTGAGCGCTATGCGGCAGATATGAGTTTCCCCATCATTCCATGTGATTTATGTGGCAGCCAACCCAATCTACAGCGTCAAGTAATGAAAGAAATGCTGCGTGATTGGGAGAAAAAGCATCCTGGCCGCGTAGAAAATCTGTTTCGCTCCATGCACCACATCGTTCCCTCTCATTTGATGGATGGGGAGGCTTTTGATTTCCAAAATTTAGAGATTTCTACGGAGTTATCCGGAATAGCTGCCAGGTCAGCAGGCGACAAGGCAATTGATGAGGCTGAATTAGACGAATTGGCTTGCGGAACCCTCATTCAGGGGACTTATAATCCCCCTTTATGAATATCGTGATATTGGCTGCTGGGCAAGGAAAGCGGATGAAATCCGCTCTGCCCAAGGTCCTGCAAACTTTGGCAGGAAAACCGCTTCTTCAGCATGTCCTCAACACGGCTCTTTCTTTAGAGGGCAAACAGGTTAAAACAGGCCCTGTTGTAGTGGTGGGGCATGGCGCTGTAGACGTTAAAACCTTCTTGGCAAATGCTAGCAAGGAAGATGCCCGCTTTAGCAAAGTCACTGCCGTACTTCAGGCTGAGCAAAAGGGGACTGGTCATGCGCTGTTGCAGGCTCTGCCAAAACTCGATGTTCAAGAACCCACTTTAGTTCTTTATGGTGATGTGCCGCTGACGAGTAAAAAGACTTTAAGCAAGTTGGCTAAATTGGCCGACGGTGTTCGTGGTCAAGATTCTGCTGTGGCACTCCTTACCCAGAACTTAGACGATCCAATGGGCTATGGCCGCATCGTGCGGGATGCTGATGGTTCGGTAAAAGAGATTGTTGAAGAAAAAGATGCAACTTCAGCACAAAAAGCAATTCAAGAAATTAATACCGGCATCATGGTGTTGCCAACTAACACGTTAAAGAAATGGCTTAAAGCCCTGCGAGCAAGCAATGCACAAGGTGAATACTATTTAACTGATGTGATTGCGATGGCCGTCAAAGACGGTGTGCCTATTCGCACTACCCAAGCGGATAATGCGTTTGAAACTATCGGCGTCAATAGCCGTGATCAATTGGCTGCTCTAGAACGAGTGCATCAACTCAATATCGCGAATCAGTTGATGGAGGCGGGCGTATCTCTTGCTGATCCTGCGCGCATTGATGTGCGTGGCACGCTTGAGTGCGGTACAGACGTATTCATTGATGTGGGTTGTGTATTTGAAGGCTGCGTCACCTTGGCTTCTGGCACCAACATTGGACCTTATTGCATCATTCGCAATAGTGTCATCGGTAAAGAGGTTGCAATCCATGCATTTAGCCACATTGACGGTGCGAAAGTAGGCAATCAGTCAGTGATTGGGCCTTATGCTCGCTTACGTCCAGGTGCTGATTTATCGAATGATGTACATATCGGCAACTTTGTTGAAGTGAAAAACAGCAAGATTGCCGCCAATAGCAAAGCAAATCACTTGTCTTATGTAGGCGATTCCATCGTGGGATCCAGAGTAAATATTGGTGCCGGCACCATCACTTGTAACTATGATGGCGTTAATAAGCACCAGACCATTATTGAAGATGATGTGTTCATTGGCTCTGATACACAATTAGTTGCACCAGTGCGAGTTGGGCGTGGCGCAACATTGGGTGCAGGGACAACTCTTACTAAGAATGCACCACCAAATCAATTAACTATTTCTAGAGCAAAGCAGGTTTCATTGCAGTGGCAGCGACCAGTGAAGCAAGATAAAAAGCCGGCTGCAAAGAAAGTAGCGGCAAAAAAAGGTATAGCCAAGAAGGTAGCTCCTAAAAAAACCGCAAAGGGTAAAAAATAATGTGCGGTATTGTTGGCGCAGCTTCCCATAAGAATATTGTGGATGTTTTGGTTGAGGGGTTACGACGCCTGGAGTATCGCGGGTATGACTCCTGCGGATTTGCTGTGATCAATGGTAATGATGCAGAGCATCCCATTGAGCGGGCACGCACCACTGCCCGGGTCTCCGAATTGGCTGAACAAGCAAAAGACTTTACTGGCACCATTGGTATCGCTCACACTCGTTGGGCCACACACGGTAAGCCGGATACACAAAATGCTCACCCTCATATTTCTAATGGACTGATAGCAGTAGTACATAACGGCATTATTGAAAACTATGAAGCGCTGCGTACAGAATTAAAAGCGGCGGGCTATCTTTTTACTTCAGAGACAGACACTGAAGTGATTGCGCATTTGATTCATCAGCAGTATGTAGCGAGCGGGAAAAAAGATTTAGCTCAATCCGTTAGAGCAGTATTACCTCAATTACATGGTGCCTATGCTATTGGTGTCATTGCTCAAGATCAGCCAACTACATTAGTGGGCGCACGTGTTGGGTCACCTTTGGTTGTAGCGCTTGGGGATAAAGAAAACTTCTTAGCGTCTGATGCACTGGCTCTAGCTGGTCGCGCTCAATCCATGATGTATTTGGAAGAGGGTGATGTAGCTGTATTAAAAGCAGGTAGTGCCGAGGTAATTGATCAATCGGGAAATTCTGTGCAACGGGAGCGCAAGCCGATGCCTGCACAAGCAGACTCCGTAGATCTCGGGCCATATCAGCACTACATGCAAAAAGAAATTTTTGAGCAACCCCGGGCCATTGGTGACACTTTGGCTAATATTGCCTCTTTTGGTCCACAACTCTTTGGGGCTAATCCAGAAGACTGGAAAGCATTTGATCAAATATTAATTTTGGCCTGCGGTACGAGCTATTACTCTGCATGCGTTGCTAAATATTGGTTGGAAGATATTGCTGGTATTCCTACTCAAGTTGAAATTGCTAGTGAGTATCGTTATCGCACTACAGTACCAAATCCTAAAGCATTAATTGTGGTGGTTTCTCAGTCTGGTGAAACTGCAGATACTCTGGCTGCACTGCGTCATGCCAAGTCACTAGGACATTGCTATACCTTGGCGATCTGTAATGTAGCGAGTAGCGCCATGGTTCGTGAAACCAATTGGCATTTCTTGACCAAGGCGGGTGCCGAGATTGGTGTTGCTTCAACCAAGGCATTTACTACACAGTTGGTAGCACTCTACCTCTTAGCCGTTTCACTTGCTAAACGTGCCGGCAGAATTTCTGCTGAAAAAGAGAAAGAACTCCTCCGCGAATTACGCCACCTACCAAAAGCCTTGCATGCAGTATTGGCGCTAGAGCCGCAAATTATTGCTTGGAGCGAAGCCTTCTCAAAGTGTGAGAACGCACTCTTCTTAGGTCGTGGCTTGCACTATCCAATTGCTCTGGAAGGCGCATTAAAACTAAAAGAGATTTCTTACATCCATGCAGAAGCTTACCCAGCTGGCGAGTTAAAGCATGGCCCACTGGCATTGGTAACCGACAAGATGCCGGTTGTAACCGTTGCCCCAAAAGACGAATTATTGGAAAAGCTTAAATCCAATATGCAGGAAGTCAAAGCACGCGGTGGCAAACTGTATGTATTTGCAGATCAAGGCACTAATATTGATAGCGCTGATGGCATCAATGTCATTAGGCTGCCCGAGCACTATGGCAATCTTTCACCCATTCTGCATGTAGTGCCTCTGCAGCTATTGGCGTATCACACAGCCTGCGCACTCGGTACAGATGTCGACAAGCCTAGAAATCTAGCGAAGAGTGTCACGGTCGAATAAAACAGATTTTTTTGTTTGACTTTAGTCCGAGACTATGAACAAATTTAAGTAGATAAATCAGGGCGTTACGAAGCCCTGATTACATTTTTGTGTTCAAATAACTCATGTAAAAGAGGATATTTGTTGCAATTCATGTTTCTTTCAAAAGTGCCCCCATTCTCACGTTTGCAGTTACTTGCCTTAATTTGTGCAGGTACGTTATCTGCTTGTGCAGTTGGTCCAGACTTTAAACAGCCTGAGGCGCCAAATACCTCTTCCTATACTGAGACAACCTTATCCAAGAAATTGACTACTGCACCCGGCGTACCTGGTGGCTCTGAGCAAGAATTTATTGAGGGTGCAGATATTGAGGCGCAATGGTGGGAGCTGTATAAATCACCTGAACTCGATGCACTGATTAAAAAGGCCTTAGTTCAAAATCCCAATTTAGGGGCTGCAGATGCAGCTTTACGTTCCGCCCAAGAAAACGTGAACGCCCAAATAGGTGGCCAATATTTTCCAGCAGTGGGTTTGGGCGGTGCCGCTACTCGTCAGTTGCAACCATCGGCAATTTATGGCCTTCCATATGGCTCCGATACTTACAATCTTTTCAATACTTCAGTCAACGTCACTTATAAGTTGGATGTTTTCGGTGGTGCACGAAGAACGGTAGAGAGTGCACGCGCACAAGCAGAGTATCAGCAGTTTCAATTAGAGGGTGCATATCTTTCTTTGACTGCAAATATTGTGACGGGCGCTATACGGGAAGCCGCTTTGCGTGCACAGATGCAAGCAACCGAGGAAATCCTCAAGGCACAAACCAATTTAGCTGAAGTGACTGAGAAGCAGTTGAAGATTGGAACCGTTAATAAGGTAGACCTGACCTCTCAGTTAACTTTGGTAGCAACATCAAAAGTAGACTTATTTACTTATGAACGTAACCTGGCTTTTGCGCGCAACCAATTGGCGGTATATACCGGTGAGCTACCAAGCAATGCAAATATTACAAAATTTGACTTAAGCAATTTACATCTACCTGCGCAGCTACCACTCTCCGTACCATCTAGCTTGGTGCGTCAGCGCCCCGATGTTCGTGCAGCAGAATCAATGATTAAATCGACTAATGCTTTAGTCGGTGTTGCTACCGCTAATCTATTGCCGCAATTTAATATCACTGGCGCTATTGGATCTGCGGCGCTGACTTCAGCAAATTTATTTGGACCTAATGCAGCGTTGTGGTCCATTGGCGGCGGAATATTTCAACCCTTGTTTCAGGGCGGCCAACTCTTAGCCCAGCGTCGTGGCGCAATTGCCAATTATGAGCAAGCGGTTTATCAGTATCAAGCCACAGTGTTAAAGGCTTTTCAGGAGGTGGCGGATGCATTGCGCGCCCTTGAGACTGGCGCACAGGCGTTAAAAGCTGCCTCAGAAGCAGAGCAATTTGCTTATGAAACATTAGATTTAGTCCAGCAGCAATATAAGTTAGGCACTGCCAGTTATTTAGCAGTTCTCTATTACCAAAATCTGTATCAACAAGCAAAAGTGAAATCGGTAGCGGCACAAGCAACCCGCTTTTCTGATACCGCCGCATTATTTGCAGCATTGGGCGGGGGCTGGTGGAATCGCAGTGGTCCCGCTTTTAAACCAAAAGACATGGCTAACAAAGATCAAAATGAAACTTCTGGAAACAATTAAGAATAAGCTCATTGCTCTGGTCCTTGCCCTGTGGGCATGGGTCAAGCTGAAGGCAGTGGAGTGGAAGCTGCGCGAGAAAGCAATCGCGCTTTGGGAAAAAGCAAAAGCTTTTTGGGCTCGAATGGGGCAAAAATGGCGTAATACCAAAGCGCATGAAAAGTTGATGGCGATGGAACCCTTGCACCGTCGTATGACCATCATGTTGTGTGGAGTGTTCCTATTGTTGGGTCTGATTTTTGCTTTTAATCAGTTCAAGACTTTCATGATTAAGCATTTCATTTCAGGGATGGGCTTACCACCTGCAACGGTTTCAACCATGGTGATTGCTACTACTGAATGGCAGCCCAAACTCACGAGCGTTGGTAATGTGCGTGCTTTTAGGGGTGTTGAGTTGAGCACTGAAATTGGGGGCTTAGTTTTGACAGTGCCGATTAAGTCTGGACAGGATGTTAAAGAAGGCGAGTTATTAATCAAGCTTAATGATGCTTCTGATGTTGCACAATTGAAATCCTTAAAGGCCATGGCTGATCTTGCCAAAATCATTAATGAGCGTGATAGGCAGCAATTGGCTATTCAAGCGATTAGTAAAAACGTATTCGATACCAGTGCAGCAGACGCAAAATCTAAGCAAGCTCAGGTCGAATCCCAAATAGCTTTGGTGGCAAAGAAAAATTTGAAGGCACCTTTCAGCGGGCGAGTTGGCATCGTATCAATTAACCCTGGCCAATATGTGAATCCTGGCGACAAACTGTTAACTTTGCAAACTTTAGATCCTATTTTTGTGGATTTCAATTTGCCACAAAGTAATGCCGAGCAAATTCAGGTGGGCCAAGATGTAGTCGTTACCACCGATGCCTTTAAGGATGCTAGCTTTACTGGCAAGATCACAGCGGTAAGCCCCAAGGTTGATACCAATACTCGCAATATTTCTATTGAAGCGCAGATTGCCAATCCAGATAAGAAAATTCTTCCGGGAATGTTTGCGAATGTAAATATTAAGCTTGGTGAACAAGTAAAACTATTGACCCTGCCGCAAACCGCTGTGACCTATAACCCTTATGGATCAACGGTGTTTATCGCTAAGCCTACTGGTAAGAAAGATAAACAAGGCAAGCCGGCCTTAGAGGCGCAGCAAGTATTTGTAACTACTGGTGCTACTCGTGGCGATCAAGTGGCGATTCTGAAGGGGGTTGAAGAGGGCGCGACAGTAGTGACAAGTGGACAGTTGAAGATAAAGAACGGTACACCGCTCATTATTAATAACAAGGTGCAGCCTGAAAACTTACCTGATCCTAAGCCACAGGAATAATTAGCCCATGAATTGGACTGATATATTCATTCGCAAGCCAGTGCTATCGCTGGTCGTGAGTGCGCTCGTTTTAGTGTTTGGTTTAAAGGCGATTGGCTCACTGCCTGTGAATCAATATCCACAAACGCAAAATGCGATTGTGACGGTAACGACTGCTTACTATGGTGCAGATCCAGAGACCATCGCTGGCTTCATTACGCAACCGCTTGAAGCGTCTATCGCCCAAGCGCAAGGAATTGATTACCTATCCTCCACTAGTGTCAGTGGTGTTTCAACCATCATCGCCACCTTGAAGTTGAACTATGACTCCAATGCAGCGCTAACGCAGATTCAGACACAAATTAGCGCAGTTAAAAATCAGCTACCTCCACAGGCTCAGCAGCCAGTGCTGACAGTGCAAATTGGTCAATCAACCGCTGCCATGTATATGGGCTTCTACAGTGATGAAATACCGAATAACGCCATTACCGATTACCTATTGCGTGTGGTTAAACCGAAATTAGATTCTGTTGAGGGTGTGCAAAACGCAGAAATTACTGGCGGTAGAAAATTTGCTCTACGCGCCTGGTTGGACCGCGAAAAGATGGCTGGGCTTGGGGTTGGCGCTGATGACGTATATGCAGCTATGGCTGCTAACAACTATTTATCTGCAGTGGGAAGTACTAAAGGCGATATGGTGGCAGTTGACTTAGTCGCTGGTACGGATTTGCACACCTTAGAAGAGTTTCGTAAGTTGGTTGTGAAGAGTAATGGTGTCAATATCGTTTATTTGGATCAGGTTGCGAATGTGACTTTGGGCTCAGAAGACTACAACACCAATGTTGCTTTCAGTGGCAAAAAATCCGTATTTATTGCCATCAAGGTTGCTCCGCAAGCAAACCTACTCGATGTCGCTCAGCGGGTTCGCGATGTAGTGCCGGACCTCCAGAAGCAATTGCCCATCGGTATGACTGGCAAAATTGTTTACGACTCCACCAAATTTATTACTAGCTCTATTGATGAAGTCGTAACAACACTAATTGAAGCATTACTTATTGTGACGGTAGTGATCTACCTCTTCTTGGGTAGCGTTCGTGCTGTTGCCGTCCCAGTAATCGCTATGCCACTTTCATTAATTGGCACCTTCTTTTTAATGCAGATATTGGGTTACTCCATTAATTTGCTGACGCTTTTAGCTTTGGTTCTAGCTATTGGCCTGGTAGTAGACGACGCCATCATCGTGGTAGAAAACGTCGATCGCCATATGAAGGAAGGGAAGTCTCCTTTAGAGGCATCCTTAATTGCTGCACGTGAATTAGGCGGTCCGATTGTGGCGATGACAGTAGTTTTGATTGCTGTTTATATCCCGATCGGATTTCAGGGGGGCTTAACCGGAGCTCTGTTTACGGAGTTTGCATTTACTCTTGCAAGTGCCGTAGCCGTCTCAGGCTTAATTGCGTTAACACTTTCTCCAATGATGTGCTCCCGCATCTTTACTGAAGAGCAAGAAACATCTGCATTGGTAAAAAAGATAGATTTGATTTTTGATAAGGTGCACCACAGCTATCAAACTACCTTGCGTGAGTTATTGAGTACCTGGCAAGTCATTATCATCATGGGTGCAATCCTTTTGGGTGGCGTAGCGTATTTATATGCTACTGCTCGTGCAGAGCTTGCACCAACGGAAGACCAGGGCATTGTTCTGATGCAAGCATCTGGGCCACCGAATAGCACCGTAACCCAAATGCAGACTTATGCAGATCAAATCTACCAAATATCCAGCGCTGAACCAGAATACGAGCAGATGTTTCAAATCACGAGTCCTACCAGTAGCTTTGGTGGTGTCTTATTGAAAGACTGGGGCGAGCGCAATCGTAATGCGACAAAGTTTCAGGAAGACATGCAGGAGAAGTGGAACACGATTGCTGGCGCTCGCGTAGCAGCATTCCAGTTTCCCGCATTGCCTGGAGCACAGGGCTTACCAGTTCAGGTGGTGATTAATACGACAGAGTCTTATGAACAATTAAACGAAGTTTCTCAGGCAGTTTTGGATAAGGCACGTCGCAGTGGCAATTTCTTCTTTGTGGACTCGGATTTAAAGATTGATAAGCCTCAAGATGTTTTGGTGATTGATCGAGAAAAGGTTGCCGCATTAGGTATGACACAGCAACAGGTGGGCTCTGCTTTATCTGCTGCTCTGGGCGGTGGTTATGTAAACTATTTTTCAGTTTCAGGACGTTCTTACAGGGTGATTCCTCAGGTTAAACAAGTAGACCGCTTAAACCCTGATCAAATCTTGGATTACTACATCCGTACTCCTAGTGGCGCGATGATTCAGGCTCGAACCATTGCAAGCATCAAGCAAAAGGTGGTTCCCCAATCAATCAATCACTTTCAGCAATTGAACTCTGCAACGATTTCTGGAGTCAGTACTCCATTTATTTCTGAGGCAGATGTATTGGAGTTCATGCGTCAAGCCTTGAAAGAGGTTGCACCGAATGGTTACAGCATGGACTATGCCGGTCCCTCACGCCAGTTTATGGCGGAGT
The DNA here is from genome assembly GCA_903843315.1 of uncultured beta proteobacterium. Taxonomy (GTDB): domain Bacteria; phylum Pseudomonadota; class Gammaproteobacteria; order Burkholderiales; family Burkholderiaceae; genus Polynucleobacter. Next base: position 6,599 of record CAIMPQ010000103.1, on the reverse strand, counting down.
CTGGCGGCTTCTTGGTAACGATGTTCTTTGCCATCTTAATTGTGTTCCTAGTGCTTGCCGCTCAGTTTGAAAGCTTCCGCGATCCAATTGTGATTTTGGTCTCTGTACCGCTTGCTTTGTTTGGTGCACTGATCTTTATTAATTTAGGATTCACAACTCTGAACGTGTATACCCAAGTGGGTTTAGTCACGCTCATGGGGTTGATTAGTAAGCACGGTATTTTGATCGTAGAGTTTGCAAATGAATTGCAGGCTGAGGGGCGCAGCAAGCTGGATGCGATCGTTGAGGCAAGTAGTGTTCGCTTAAGGCCAATCTTGATGACGACTGCTGCGATGGTATTAGGCGTATTACCTTTGGTCATAGCCTCGGGAGCTGGTGCTGCTGGCCGTCAATCCATGGGAATCGTGATCTTTACTGGTCTATCGATTGGTACCTTATTTACCTTATTTGTCGTGCCAGCGATGTATCTATTTATTGGCGCCGATCATCATGCGAATAAATTTAAACAACAGTAAAAGAGGAGGCTAAAGAATCTTTATTTAACGATATTGAGTTCTTTATCTGCAAAATCTTTAAAGCAAGTTTCATTCTCAAGTTGTTTTAACCAGCGAGTAATATGCTTCAGTTCGGCGCGTGGTCCGGTTTTTTCAGGGAAGGCTTGATGTAGTAATACCCAGCGATGAATGCCTAAAGCAAGCACAATATCGCCAATATGAAATTGCTTGCCAGAGCAATAAGATTGTTTTTCAAGAATGTCATCAAGCAATTTGAGTGATTGATTAGTCGCTTGATATCCCTGGTAGATTGCATCATAGTCACGCTCAGCTTCTGGAGTTCTAGTTAGCCCAAGAAAGGCACGACGCAATGATGGCCACAAGGTAGTAAGTTGCCAATCTAACCATTTTTCAGATCCGTACTTAGATAAATTGTCTACTGGGAATCGTTTATTTTTATCGTATTGTTGGATCAAGTAACGCAAGATGGTATTGGACTCCCAGAGTACCAATTCATCGTCTTGTAAGGCGGGTACTAAGCCGTTTGGATTTAATTTTAAAAACTCAGGAGTGTGAATTACGCCAAAGTGAAGGCCGGCATCGATACGTTCAAAATCGATGTTCTCTTTTAAGCCTAGTTCGGCAAGACACCATAGCACTTTTTGAACATTGATGGAACTTTTACGACCCCATAAACGCAGCATGATATTTCCTTTTAAAGCGGCTTAGTTGGAGTTGGATTCGGTGAAATTGAGACCAACAAATTTACTGCGAGCAAAAATCAGAGGCTCTTTTTCAGGATGATTTTTTAAGTTAATCACTTTAGCCACAATGATGTTGTGGTCGCCACCAATATGTACGGAGATTGTTTCGCACTCATAGTAGGCAACACAATGCTCAATTTGCGTTAAGCCACTAACTGCTAGTTTATGGTCTACCCCAACAAATTGATCTAGTTTCACGGTAGCAAAGTGCATCGCTAAATTCTCTTGAGAGCGTTCAAGCACGTGGATCAGATGTTTTTTTCCGACTTCGACCCAAGGCATGAGGCGGGAATGCTTCTTTAGGCTCCAAAGAATCAGTGGGGGCTCTAAAGAGACGGTATTAAACGAGCTGATCGTTATGCCGTGATGTTGGCCTTCTACATCTAGGCAGGTAATCACTGTGACCCCGGTTGCAAAGGAAGCGAATCCCTTGCGTAGTTCTTGTGAGGTAAATGGGGTCATCTATTTCCGTTTACTTGGCTTCTGCTGTTTTCGCAGGTGGGATAGTTGTGCCTGGAATAGGAATCAATATTTCATTTTCTTCCGCTTTTACGCATTTAAAGCGATATTCCTTGCCAGCCTTCGAAAGGAAGCTAGCACCTTCATAAAAGTCGTCCCTACAGGCCTTGCTAGCAAAGTTCATTACGTCCTGTGGATCAGCGCTAGAGGTAATTAAGCGCATATTTCCCATGGACATGTTGATTTGGGTGGAATAGCACCCCGAGAGCAATGAGCCAGAAATCGCGGTTAATAGTAGAATTTTTTTCATGGAAGCCTCCATAATTAGCAATGCTCGTTAGGATAAACCTATTAAGCAATTGTTGCGGGGAAAAACCTCGTTCTAAAAGGAAGAGACATGTTTAAAGCAATATTAATAAATAAGGATGATCGGGGCTATCGCGCTGAGTTGGGCGAGGCAGATGAGTCCAGCCTCCCAGAGGGCGATGTGCGGGTGAAGGTGTTGTATTCCACCCTGAATTACAAAGATGGACTAGCCATTACTGGTAAGAGCCCGGTAGTGAGAAGTTTTCCTATGGTGCCTGGAATCGACTTTGCGGGGGAAGTAATAGAAAGTAGTAGCCCAGACTTTAAAGCGGGCGATATGGTGCTCTTAAACGGCTGGGGAGTGGGCGAAGGCCACTGGGGCGGTTTGGCACAACAAGCGCGGGTAAAAGCAGAATGGTTAATTCCCTTACCTAAAGGCTTTACTGCTAAGCAAGCTTTGGCAATTGGTACGGCTGGCTATACCGCTATGCTCTGCGTCATGGCACTGCAAAAACACGATCTCAAGCCAAGTGATGGCGAGGTATTGGTCACAGGTGCGGCCGGGGGCGTAGGAAGTTTTGCAGTTGCGCTGCTGAGTAAGTTGGGCTTTACGGTTGTTGCAAGTACAGGACGCATGGCCGAGGCAGACTACTTGAAGAAGTTGGGTGCAGCTGAAGTAATCGATCGAAACACTTTATCCGAACCAGGAAAACCTTTAGCAAAAGAACGTTGGGCGGCAGTATTAGATAGCGTTGGTAGCCACACCTTAGCGAATGCTTGCGCTCAAACAAAAAGTAATGGTGCAGTAGCTGCTTGCGGCCTTGCACAGGGGATGGATTTCCCTTCGTCAGTGGCACCGTTTATCTTGCGAGGTGTCACTTTATATGGTGTGAATAGCGTTACGGTTCCCCGTGCAAAACGCATTGCTGCATACGAGCAGTTAAGTAAACTGGTCGATCTCAAAACGCTAGATGAAATTTCTCATGAAATTACTTTAGAAGAATCGCTAAAGTATGCGCAAGAGTTGATGGCCGGAAATGTGCGCGGCCGCTTAATTGTCGATGTGAATAAGTAGATAGATCAGAGCTCTACTGTGCGGTTTGAGGTTTACGTGTTTCGAGTTGAGACCATACCTCAAGCTTTTCAGTATTTGAAAACTCAGACCACTCTGCGATTTCAGTAAGTGTGCGATAGCATCCGCGGCAGTAGCCGTTCTCTGGATTCATATCGCACCAATTGATGCAAGGTGAAGGAACTGTTGTCAAAGTAAGCCTAAAAACATTAGCAACTCAAAAGAAAATTAAACCCAAATTATGACCACTCAAAACCAGGCAAATGCTGAAAATGCTATTCATTATCCATTAGGGGACGCACTTCCTGAAATGGGCAGCACGATTGAGCTCGCCCCAGGCGTTCGCTGGCTTAGAATGAGATTGCCGTTTGCTTTAGACCACATCAATCTATGGTTGCTACGCGATGAAATTGATGGCGTTGATGGTTGGACTATTGTTGATTGTGGAATTGCAAATGATGAAACCCGAGCAGCCTGGGAACAGATTTTTGCGAGCCAGTTAGAGGGTTTGCCTGTGATACGGGTCATCGTGACGCATATGCATCCAGATCACATTGGCTTGTCGCAATGGTTATGTGAAAAATGGAATGTGCCAATATGGATTTCCATGACAGATTATTTAACGGCGCAATGGCTTAGTTGTAAAGAGGGCGGTGCTGCAGTAGGCGCGCGTGCTGGTGGAGGCGGTTCAGCGGATCATTTTCAGCGACATGGCTTAACAGCGCCTGAGGATTTAGAAAAGATTCGTGCGCGCTCAAATTACTATAGCAATATGGTTCCGGGTGTGCCGCGCCAATACCGCCGCATTATGGAAGGTGAAAGTATTTTGATCGGCGGCAAGCAGTGGCAAGTCATCATGGGTTTTGGTCACGCCCCAGAGCATGCATCTCTCTTCTGCAAAGAGCTTGGAGTATTGATTGCTGGAGATATGCTTTTACCTCGGATCTCGACCAATGTGAGCGTTTATGACGCCGACCCAGATGCTGATCCATTGGGTTTGTATTTGGAATCCCTTGACCGATATTTACCGTTGCCTGACGATACGCTCGTACTGCCTTCTCATGGCAAACCATTCACTGGTATGAAGCCACGCATTGCTCAATTGAAAACACATCACGATGAGCGCTTAGCAGAGACACTAGGTGCATGTAAAAAACCAGCACATGCTCGGGAGATCGTGCCGGTTTTATTTAAGCGTGAATTAGATATTCACCAACTCACTTTTGCTATGGGTGAGGCTATTGCTCACCTGAATTACCTACTTCGTCAAGGAAAGTTGCGTCGCCAGCTTTGCGACGACGGCGTGTTGCGGTTTTCCGTGGTTTAGAGCTACTACTTCTACTTGCTGATTCTTCACTTGGAGCGGTAGCTGCTGCACCTGCTGCAGATACGGCATCACCAAAGGATTTGAGCGCCATCATCGTGGCGTGCTGCACTTCCAAACCCTGAATAGTCGATTTTAGGATGTTGAGATTGAGATTTAGCCAATTCTCAACACTTTTGAGGTCCTTGATGCGCTTTTCTAGTTCATCAACATCTAGGCCTGGAAAGGCAGATCCAAAGCCGCCTGCAGCCTTAGAGGCATCTGTAGTGAAAGGAAACTGGCCTGCTTGACCTGCGGCCCCTTGCCCCCACATTGTTTTAAACATATCAAGGCTTTGATTGAATTCTGGAATTGTTCCAAACATACCGGCTCCGGGTTAAATGAAAAGTGGCTTTTCCAATAGAATAAGGGATTCTAGAGATTAATCCCGGTTAAACAATGCAATCTAATGGTTTGTCCCAGCCTTACACCCGTGGTCAGGCGCTACCCGAGCTACTAAAGCAGCGCATCCTGATTTTGGATGGCGCTATGGGCACCATGATTCAGCAATACAAATTAAGCGAAGCTGACTACCGCGGGTTGCCTAACAATACCCGCTTTGCCGATCATCCTGGCGACATCAAGGGCAATAATGAACTATTGGTTCTGACCCAACCGCACATCATTAGCAAGATCCATGAGCAGTATTTAGATGCTGGCGCTGACATTATTGAAACCAACACGTTTGGCGCCACTTCTGTAGCGCAAGAAGATTACAAAATGGCTGGTCTAGCCCGTGAGATGAACGAAGTCTCCGCAAAGCTAGCGCGTGCTGCATGCGAAAAATATAGCACTCCTGATAAACCTCGATTTGCTGCTGGGGCAATTGGGCCTACACCCAAGACAGCAAGTATTTCTCCAGATGTAAATGATCCAGGGGCACGCAATGTGACTTTTGATGCATTGCGTGCTTCTTATCGTGAGCAGATTGAAGGTCTATTTGCTGGTGGCGTAGATTTGTTTTTGGTTGAAACGATTTTTGACACACTGAACGCGAAAGCTGCTCTGTTTGCATTAGATGAATTTTTTGAAGAGACTGGCGAGCGTTTACCAGTCATGATTTCAGGAACAGTAACAGATGCCTCAGGACGCATTCTTTCTGGCCAAACTGTTGAAGCATTTTGGAATAGCTTACGCCATATCAAGCCACTGACATTTGGATTGAATTGTGCACTCGGTGCAGCCTTAATGCGCCCTTATATTGCTGAGCTAGCACGGATTTGTGATGCGGCAGTCTCTTGCTACCCCAATGCTGGCTTGCCTAATCCCATGAGTGATACCGGATTTGATGAAACTCCTGAAATTACTTCCAGCTTGGTTGATGGTTTCGCCAAAGACGGTTTGGTGAACTTGGTGGGCGGTTGCTGCGGAACTACTCCTGACCATATTCGTGCGATTGCCAATGCGGTTGCTAAACGTAAACCACGTGCTTTTTATCGCGAGCCGGTAGAGGCATCAGCATGAGCAAGATAGATAAAAAAGCCCTGCCAGCAATGAAGCTTTCTGGGCTTGAGCCTTTTAACGTCACTCCGGAAGTAGGTTTCGTCAACATTGGCGAACGCACTAACGTTACCGGATCCAAAGCCTTTGCGCGCATGATTTTGAATAATCAATTTGATGAAGCGCTAGTAGTGGCTCGTCAACAAGTTGAGAATGGCGCACAAGTGATTGATATCAATATGGATGAAGCCATGTTGGACTCAGAGGCGGCAATGACGCGCTTCTTAAATCTGATTGCTTCTGAACCAGATATTGCACGCGTTCCCATCATGATTGACTCCTCTAAGTGGAGTGTGATTGAGGCGGGATTGAAATGTATTCAGGGTAAACCAATTGTTAATTCAATTTCCTTAAAAGAAGGTGAAGAGTCTTTTAGAAAGCAGGCGCGTTTACTTCGTCGCTATGGTGCTGCCTCTGTAGTAATGGCCTTTGATGAAGCAGGTCAGGCAGATACATTCAAACGCAAGACAGAAATCTGTCAGCGTTGTTATGAAATTCTCGTCAATGAAATCGGCTTTCCTGCCGAAGACATTATTTTTGATCCCAATATCTTTGCGATAGCTACTGGTATTGAAGAGCATGACAACTATGCGGTAGATTTTATTAATGCCACACGCTGGATCAAAGAAAATCTCCCTGGT
>CAIMPQ010000102.1 GCA_903843315.1 uncultured beta proteobacterium | reverse complement strand
TTCATCATCTGATTTAGTGGGCTGCGAACTCCAATGTAAAAATTCTAAAGCAGGCAAAGCATGCAACAGCAGAACAATGCAAATAATGATCCGTTCTGACTTGGTAAACGGCATGTGAGAATCTATTTTCTGCAATAAGGCACTCATGCAATTTCACCTAATTGTTTTGAACTAATGGAATGGGATTGTAGATCACTGAACATCAAATCTTTTGCCATTGCCAGAAGTGAAGACTCATCTTTGCTGCTAATAAACATGACAGTACCGCGATCTTGTGATGGCGTTACTTGATGTAGGCTTTCTACTTGACGCTTCAATTGTCTAACCACAGCATCACTGGTATCTACCAGAGTAATAGAGTCGCCCAATAACTTCCGAATCGCTTTTCTTAAAAAAGGATAGTGCGTACATCCCAGTACCAAAGTATCTGCTCCAGCATCTAGGATGGGTGCAAGATGCTGACCCAGTAACTCTAAGGCATCTTCGCTATCTGCTTTACCGGCTTCAATCAGTGGCACTAAACCTGCACCAGATTGTTTAATCACGTGACAATTTTCCGGAAGCGTTGCAAGTAGGGCTCTAAATTTATCACTCTTGAGAGTGGCTTCAGTAGCGAGAACGCCAACGATGCCATTTTGAGTTTGCATTGCTGCCGGTTTAATTCCAGGCTCTACACCAACAATTGGAATATCCAGTTCTGCACGTATGTGCTTGATAGCTTCAGCTGTGGCGGTATTACAAGCAATCACAATGGCATCACATCCATTGTTGGCTAAGTATTTGCACAAGACCAGGCTCCGGACTGCAATCCAATCGCTCGATTTTTCACCATAAGGCGCATTAGCAGAATCAGCAAGATAGATGTAGTCATGTTGGGGAAGCTGACGCAGAGCCTCATCCAAAATGGATAAGCCTCCAACGCCAGAATCAAAAACTCCGATGAGTGCCAATGTGTACTTGCGATCTATAGCTGATTAGGCAATCACAACTGGAATACCAGCAATTTTTGCCTGCCACTCACGAGGGCCTTCATTGTGCATCGAGATCCCCTCAGAATTTACAGCCACGGTTACTGGCATATCTTTGACATCGAACTCATAAATGGCTTCCATACCCAAGTCAGCAAAGCCAACCACTTTCGCTGTTTGGATTGCTTTAGAAACTAAGTAAGCGGCACCACCAACTGCCATGAGATAAGCCGACTTATGTTTCTTAATAGCTTCAATGGCTTCAGGGCCACGCTCCGCTTTACCGATCATCGCGATTAAGCCTGTTTTTGCCAGCATCATCTCGGTGAACTTATCCATCCGAGTGGAGGTAGTGGGGCCCGCCGGTCCTACTGCCTCTTCGCGCACTGGGTCAACTGGACCAACGTAATAAATGACCCGATCTTTAAAGCTCACCGGCAATTCTTCCCCTTTGGCTAACATGTCTTGAATACGCTTATGTGCCGCATCGCGCCCAGTCAAAATCTTACCGTTTAATAACAATGTTTCACCGGGTTTCCAACTAGCTACTTCAGTAGCTGTGAGGGTATCTAAATTGACACGCTTGGATTTTTGAACATCTGGAGTCCATGTAACATCTGGCCAATCTGATAAGGAAGGTTTCTCTAGCTTGGCTGGACCGTCACCATGCAAATGGAAATGGATGTGACGGGTTGCAGCGCAGTTCGGGATCATGGCTACCGGCAGAGAGGCTGCGTGAGTTGGGTATTCCATGATTTTGATATCCAGGACGGTTGTCAAGCCACCGAGACCTTGGGCGCCAATTCCTAATTTATTTACCTTGTCATAAATTTCAAGACGGAGTTCTTCAGCACGCGTTTTTGGACCGCGTGCGATCAGTTCTTGAATATCTACAGGACCCATCAAAGATTCTTTAGCCATGAGCATGGCTTTTTCTGGAGTTCCGCCAATACCAATACCTAAGATTCCTGGTGGGCACCACCCAGCGCCCATCGTTGGGACCGTTTTGAGAACCCAATCCACAATCGAGTCAGAAGGGTTAAGCATGACCATCTTGGCTTTGTTTTCTGAGCCACCCCCTTTAGCGGCGCAGATGACTTCAACATCATCTCCAGGAACAATTTCATAGTGGATAACAGCAGGGGTGTTATCACCCGTATTTTTGCGCTTGCCTGCGGGATCAGTTAATACTGAAGCGCGAAGCATATTGTCTGGATTTAAATAAGCGCGACGCACACCTTCGTTGACCATTTCGCTCACACTCATTGTTGCGTCAGGCCACTGCACATTCATGCCTACTTTTAGGAATACCACTGCAATACCGGTGTCTTGGCACATCGGGCGATGACCCTCTGCACACATACGACTATTCGTCAGGATTTGAGCAATGGCATCCTTTGCACCATGACCTTGCTCGAGTTCATAAGCCCTACCCATAGCAGCAATGAAGTCCTTTGGGTGATAGTAAGAAATGAACTGGAATGCATCTGCAATGCTTTGAATCAGGTCGTTTTGTTTGATATTGGTCATGGTTTTTTGGCTTATTTCCACATTAATAGTAAGGTTTGCCCTATTTTAAGGGTTTGCCATAGAGCAAATCCCGAGTGTTTTCACTTATCTTCTTAAGTCTTGAGGGTAAAAATCCCTCATTTTGCGATATTTTCGCGCTTTTGTATTCGTTATTGAGCAGTTATTAGATGATTGATTATTAAATAGAGGGCTGTAAGCATGGAACCATCAAAGCAAGAAAACCGCGTTTTTAACCCACCAGCAGACTTTGTAAAGGGTGCTGCTATTCCAGGAATGGAAGCTTATAACAAGTTATGCGCTGAGGCTAATAATGACTATGACGGTTTTTGGGGTCGACTTGCTAAGGAAAATCTTTACTGGAAAAAGCCATTTACTAAAGTTTTAGATGAATCTAAAGCACCTTTCTATAAATGGTTTGAAGATGGTACAACGAATGCGTCCTATAACTGTTTAGATCGCCAAGTTGAAAATGGCTTGGGTGATAAAACGGCAATTATTTTTGAAGCCGATGACGGTTCAGTTACTAGAGTCACTTATAAAGAACTACTCGATCGCGTTAGCCAGTTTGCAAACGCAATGCGAAAAATGGGCATCAAGTCTGGTGACCGCGTCATTATTTATATGGCAATGACAGTCGACGGTATCGTCGCGATGCAAGCTTGTGCGCGTATTGGTGCGATTCACTCTGTTGTTTTCGGCGGCTTCTCAGCAAAAGCATTGCAAGAACGGATTGTTGACGTTGGTGCAGTTGCTGTCATTACCGCTGATGGCCAATTCCGCGGCGGAAAATCATTACCTCTTAAAGCGATCCTAGATGAGGCAATTGCCTTGGGTGATTGTGAGAAGGTAAAGAACGTGATCGTGAAGAAGCGCACTGGGACCGAGATTCCAATGGTTGCTGGTCGTGATGTCTGGATGGATGAAGTTTCTGCTACTGAATCTACTACCTGCGAGCCAGAGTGGGTAAGTGCTGAACATCCTTTATTTATTCTTTACACATCAGGATCAACTGGTAAGCCAAAAGGCGTACAGCATTCAACGGGTGGCTATCTCTTGTGGGCTATTCTCACAATGAAGTGGACTTTTGACATCAAGCCAAATGACATTTTCTGGTGTACAGCGGATATTGGTTGGGTAACAGGTCACTCCTATATTACTTATGGACCGCTCGCAGTGGGCGCTACTGAGATAGTGTTTGAAGGTGTGCCAACATATCCGAATGCAGGGCGTTTCTGGGACATGATCCAAAAACACAAAGCCACTATTTTCTACACAGCACCAACAGCGATTCGTTCATTGATCAAAGCATCGAGCAATGATGAAGCAATACATCCAAAGAGCTATGACTTGTCTTCACTACGCCTCTTGGGATCAGTGGGCGAGCCCATCAATCCAGAAGCATGGATGTGGTACTACGAAAATGTAGGTGGATCACGCTGTCCAGTCGCCGATACTTTCTGGCAAACCGAAACGGGGGGTCATATGATTTCACCGTTGCCAGGCGCAACTCCAATGATTCCAGGTTCATGCACCTTGCCATTGCCAGGGATTCAGGCAGCGATTGTGGATGAAGTTGGTCACGATGTGCCAAATGGTCAAGGCGGTATCTTAGTTGTGAAGCGCCCATGGCCTTCTATGATTCGTAACATTTGGGGTGATCCTGACCGTTTTGTAAAGTCTTATTTCCCGGAAGAATTGGGTGGTACTTTGTATCTGGCCGGTGACGGCGCCATCCGCAATAAAGATACTGGTTACTTCACCATCACGGGCCGTATCGATGACGTCTTAAACGTTTCTGGTCACCGTATGGGCACGATGGAAATTGAATCTTGCTTAGTTGCTAATCCATTGGTTGCTGAAGCAGCAGTGGTTGGTCGTCCTGATGAACTCACAGGTGAGGCGATTTGCGTGTTTGTTGTCCTGAAAGGCGGCCGCCCCACTGGAGATGAAGCCAAAAAGATTGCGACTGAATTGCGGAACTGGGTTGGAAAAGAGATTGGCCCAATCGCTAAGCCAAAAGATGTGCGCTTTGGTGATAACTTGCCCAAGACTCGCTCAGGCAAGATCATGCGCCGTCTATTGCGGGTGATTGCAAAAGGCGAGGAAGTGACTCAAGATACCTCTACCCTTGAGAATCCAGCGATTTTGGACCAGCTCAAAGAGGCTGTTTAAGCGGTTCTGCGGAAATCCCTTTCGGAAAACGTATAATTGTTGTTTCCGGAAGGGTGGATGAGCGGTTTAAGTCACACGCCTGGAAAGCGTGCGTAGGTTAATAGCCTACCGCGGGTTCGAATCCCGCCTCTTCCGCCAGTAGTGCAAAATCCTTATAAATGAATAGTTTATGAGGATTTTTTTTAGTTTAACTCCTGTATTCAATCCTGTTGTTAGATCAAAATATAAGACCCCTATGAATACTTTTGGTTATTTAAAACTGGTGATTCGTGATGAGTTCCGCGCTCTTAAGGAAGAAGCTAGGGAGTCAAAGATATTCGTTATTACCTTAATCGTAGCAATCATCGGATTGGTAATTTATTTAAAACCCTTTCCTGATCGCCATATTTTCTTCGCTGCTTTTCATCCCAATTCTGACTGGAGCCAATTGGCCAATGGTTCTGCAAACCACCTTAGCAATAAGACCGGTCTTGATATTAAGGCGATTTATACAGAAGGTGCGGTAGAGAATGTAGCTCGCCTGAATGATCCGAATGATCAAGCAAATGCGGGCTTTACGTATGGACTTGTTTTGGAGAAGGAGGAGTTAAATGGTATTTATTCATTAGGCAGCATTGGCTATGAGCCAGTATGGATCTTATATAACCAAAAGCGAACTGGAAAAATTCATAGTTTAAATACGTTGGCGCAATATAAGGTGGGTCTTGGACCAGTCAAAAGTGGTTCTTACCGGATTGCTAAAAAAATATTTGAGGTGATTAATATTGAGGTTGACGGTAGAAAGAATTTTCTATCAGACACGTTCGCCAATAATGGGGCTAAATTGAAAAATGGCGAAATTGACGCCTTTATTTTTGTTTCTACTAATCGAGATAGTGCGACACAAGATTTATTGCATTCACCCAATATTGCCATATTTGATTTTAAGAATGCAGACGCTTACTCTAAAAAATTCAACTCATTTGTTAAATTGACACTACCAGCCGATTCTTTAGATATCGATAAACAGTTGCCTAAGCATGATATTTCAATGCTTGCAACAACTACCAGTTTAGTCGTGAAGCGAACGATGCATCCCGATCTTCAACTGGCACTGCTAATGGGCGCAAAAGATGGCAATCGCAATTCCAATAATTTATTTTTTGCTAAACGCAATGAATTTCCTGCTTATGTAGATCCACTGATTCCCATTAGCCCGGTTGCTGAGCATTATTATGACTATGGGCCACCGCATTCAATGCGTTACTTACCCTATTGGCTAGCAGGTTTGGTTGATCGAACATGGCTGATTTTATTGACTATCTTGGCTATTTTTTATCCTCTTTCTAAACTGAATTTCCACTTCAGAAAATTTCGCTTTACCGTTAAAGAAATTCCCCACTATAAGGAACTCCTTGAAATTGAAAAGCGTTTATGTAATCAAAAATTATCGGCTCAAGATAAAGTGGAAATGATGGAGCGTTTGGATCGGATTAATTCCATTGCAATTCAAGGAGAAGTTCCAATCAGTGAAGAGGCTGCTTACTTTAGATTTTTAAATGCCATTCATTTGCTAAGGAAAAAAATTGAGGATGCATAACCAAGCTCTGAAACTAACTCTGAGTGGTTTTTTCATTTAGACTTCCCTTAAGATGTGAGTGATGAAAACCTATGACAATAAACAGATGGAGAGAATATGATTTTTGCAATTTTATTAATGGATCGTCCTGGTACTGCTGACTTACGGATTCAAGTTCGACCAGAACATCGCGCTTATCTTGCGAAATTATCTGATCGAATGGCTTTTGCCGGGCCCCTGACTTCTGAGGATGGAAAAACGACAGTCGGCAGTTTGTTGGCAATGGATTTTCCAAGTAGAGCAGCTTTGGACGCCTGGCTGCAGGATGAGCCATTCACAAAAGCAGGTGTCTATGAGAAACCCATCATTCATGTCTTTAATAATATGTGGGCCCAAAAAGTTGGATTTCCACCGGTAAAATAAAACCTTCAGAACGGACAAAGAAATATGAAGGTAATCAAAATAGGGATTGCATCACAAAAAGATATTCGGGCGCGCATTTTGGCTATTGCTAAAGGCGATTTGAAGCCGAAGGCAAGCGATCCGAAGATATGGTTTATTTCGATGAGTTCCTTGGCTCAGGTCTAGAGTGATGTAAACGGAGCTTTGTTGCATGTTATTAGAGCATCGACGTCTGTGGCGATCGTTACGAGATAACACTCTACTAAATTAAATTGCCTTAATTTGTAGCTTCCTAAACTTCACTACGCCGCCTGCTGATTGAAGGGCAATTAAGCCATCAGCAAACTTGCTGTCTTGGCCATCGGCGACGGTAACGACGCCATTCATAACAACTTTGAAATGGGATCCATTGGCTGTGATTTCCATCGTATTCCAGCGACCACCTGCTTTAGGAACGGGATCGACTTTTGCAACATCCACGATTGCGCCAGTAGCATAAGCTTGCTCTGGGCGTGTATCCCAAATATTAATTTCATAGGCATTGCTCGATGCAACTTTGCTTGCATCTTGGCAGCGAATGAAAATACCACTATTGGTGTCGGACTCAGCCCAAAATTCTGCTTTGATAATGAAATTTTTATAGGTCTTACTGCTTACCAAAAAGCCCGATGGTTTATTACCCACAATCAGGCCATTGCCAATAGTCCAACTAGCAGTACCAATAATGTTCCAGCCATTTAAGCTGACGCCATCTATCAGGTCTACAAACCCATCTGTATTTTGGGCAACAGCCCAATTTCCACAGAAGAGCGTTGATAGGCAAATGGCAACGGTTCCTAAGTATTGATTTAAGCGTTTCATGAAATCTCCCGAATGTAGATTGAATGTTGCTGATATTTGCTCAATTACACAAGTCGAGACTTCCCTAAACCTGAAACCAATAATCCAGTAGACTTCAGGTATGAATTCAACAAAATTACGACTTTCTCTATCCCTAACGGCTTTTTTGGTTCTTTCCCTATCTGGCTGTGGATCTATTGAGTCTGCAGCCCAAGAGGACTGCACTTCAATCGGCTGGCGGATTGGTAGCAAGGGTTATGAAGACTGTTATAGGGCCAGGCTATATGAACGTAAGCTGGACTATTCCAATCCTCCCGGCGATAGACCTTCCCCTTCAATGATTTAATAGGGTAAACCCTTAATTCAATCCCTTGAGCGCCGTCAAGGACTTGGGGGGTGAAATAACCCAAAATCAAGCGATTATTTACATCTATAGCTGGGTAAGCTCTTTCTTGCCTGGCTATCAGATGCTGATTCGCTTAAGAGCAATGCCAGTATAAAAATTAGAGACTAGACACTATGAATCACCCCAAGCCTTCCGGAGAAGTCAAAGTAGTTGCAGTTGCAACTGCAGATGATTTAAGGGAGACCATTCGGCGTAAGAGCAAGCTCAAAGGTAGACAAGCTGATGATGCTTCAATAGCTGAAGTGCGTCGACTCATTGGTGGCGCACCACATCGTCGCGACCTTTTGATTGAAAACCTCCATAAGCTTAATGATGAATACCGCGCTTTACATGATCGTCATTTAGTAGCGCTAGCAAAAGAAATGAATTTACCGATGGCTGAAGTGTATGAAGTAGCCACTTTCTATCACCATTTCGAAGTGGTACGTGGCAATGACCCAGTTGCAGATATTACTGTCCGTGTATGTGATGGAATTGCTTGCGAGTTAGCAGGCGCACAAAATCTATTGCTAAAGTTGCCGGCTATTTTGGGCAATCCCAATGTCAAAGTGATTGCAGCGCCATGCGTCGGTCGCTGTGAACAAGCTCCTGTAGCCTTAGTTCACCAGTACCCAGTACTTTTTGCTACTACTGATAAGGTGGTGGCAGCAGTAAAAAATAATCTCACGATTCAACCTATGGCAAAGGATGATGCGCTGTTTGATCCTGCTGCATTA